>DATGFU010000252.1:0-4196 GCA_035308865.1 Allostellaceae bacterium
CCCTCCCCCGCAAGCGGGAGAGGGCTAATGAGACTCCCTCTCCCGCGTAGCGGGGGAGGGTCGGGGTGGGGGTGCCTCCCCCATGCCTGATTTCCTCCTCGAGCTCTTCTCCGAGGAGATCCCCGCGCGCATGCAGGCGGCGGGGGCGGCGGAGTTGTTGCGGCTGGCGCTGGAGGGGCTGGGCGAGCTGGCGCCGGTGGCGTCGCGCACCTTCTGGACGCCGCGGCGGATCGGTTTCGTGCTGGACGGCCTGCCGGAGGGCCGCGCCGACCGGACGATCGAGACGCGGGGACCGCGTGTGGGTGCGCCCGAGCAGGCGGTGGCCGGGTTCCTGCGCTCGGTCGGGCTGGACTCGATCGAGCAGTGCGAGGTCCGGACCACCGATAAGGGCAGCTTCTACTTCGCGGTGCGTCGCGAGGCCGGGCGCAGCATCGACGAGGAGCTGACCCGGCTCGTCCCCGAGCTACTGGACCGTATGTCCTGGCCAAAATCCATGCGCTGGGCTGACAACACCGTCCGCTGGGTGCGGCCGCTGCACAATATCCTGGCGATCCTGACGGATGCTGCCGGCACGCGGGTCGTCCCGGCGCGCTGGCGAATCGGGGAGGGGCGGTGGCTGGAAGCCAACGATTCGACCTGCGGCCACCGGTTCCTGGCGCCGGACCGCTTCACCGTGACCGGTTGCACCGATTACGAGGAGAAGCTGCGCGAGCGGAAGGTTGTGCTGCGGGCCGAGGCGCGGGCCTCCGCGATCGTCGAGGCCGCGGCGCGGCTCGCGGACGAACGGCAACTTAGGGTGCGGGAGGATGCGGCGCTGCTCGACGAGGTGTCCGGTCTCGTCGAATGGCCGGTCGTCCGTCTCGGCACGATCGAGCCGCGCTTCATGGCGCTGCCGGCGGAGGTGCTGACGACCTCGATGCGGACGCACCAGAAATATTTTGCCTGTGCCACGGCCGACGGCAGCCTCGCGCCGGTCTTCGTCGTGGTCGGCAACAACGAGACCAGCGACAGCGGCAAGCAGATGGTCGCCGGCAACGAGCGCGTGCTGCGGGCGCGGCTCTCGGACGCCGAGTTCTTCTGGAACCTCGACCGCCAGTCGACGCTCGAATCCCGTGTGCCTAAACTGGCCGAGCGGGTGTTCCACGCGAAACTCGGTTCGGTTCGCGACAAGGTGGGGCGCATGGAGGGTCTCGCCGAGACGCTGGCGCCGTTCGTGCCCGGCGCCGATCCTGCCGCCGCCCGCCGTGCGGTGCTGCTGGCGAAGGCCGATCTTTCGAGCGCGCTGGTCGGCGAGTTTCCGGAGCTGCAAGGGATCATGGGCCGCTACCTGGCGCTCCATGACGGCGAGTCACCCGAGATCGCCGAGGCGATCGCGCGGCACTACGCGCCGGCCGGCCTGACCGATCCCACGCCGACCGCGCCGCTCGCCGTCGCGGCGGCGCTGGCGGACAAACTGGATACGCTCGCCGGGTTCTTCGCGATCGGCGAAACGCCGACCGGCTCCAAGGACCCCTATGCGCTGCGCCGGGCCGCGCTGGGCGTCATCCGGATCGTGCTCGACAACGGCTTGCGGCTCCCGCTGCGGCCGGTCTTCGAGCGGGCGCTGGCGCTACACGCGATCCAGGGCGCGGAACCGCAGAAAATTGTGGCCGCGCTGATGGAGTTCCTAGCCGACCGGCTGAAGGTGGCGCTGCGCGACCAGGGCGTCCGCCACGACCTGATCGCTGCGATCTTCGCCCTGGGCGGCGAGGACGATCTGGTACGCCTTGTCGCGCGCACCCGGGCCCTGCAGGCGTTCCTCGAAAGTGAGGACGGCGCCAACCTGCTGGTCGCCTATCGTCGCGCCGCCAAGATCGTCACGATCGAAGAGAAGAAGGACGGTATCACTTATGACGGCGAGCCCGATTATGAGCTGTTAGTAGCAGAGGAAGAGTCTTATCTTAGAGGAATACTCAGTGACGCAATGATCCATGTACTGAATGATCTGAAGAGAGAGAGTTTTTCTGATGCGATGAAGTGGCTTGCGGTTCTCCGTGAGCCTGTTGATAAGTTCTTCGAGCGGGTCACCGTCAACGTCGAGGACAGGCGTCTGCGGGCCAACCGCCTGCGGCTCCTGGCCCGCATCCGTGCAGCGTTCGATCGCGTGGCCGATTACTCCAGGATCGAAGGGTAGGGACCGATGGCGAAGTGGGTTTACGGCTTCGGCGACGGCAAGGCGGAAGGCCGGGCCGGGATGAAGAACCTGCTCGGCGGCAAGGGCGCCAACCTCGCCGAGATGAGCAATCTCGGCCTGCCCGTGCCGCCCGGCTTCACCATCACGACCGAGGTCTGCACCTGGTTCTACGCCAACGGGAAGACCTATCCGCAGGAGCTGCAGGCCGAAGTTGCGGCCGCTCTGCGTGCAGTGGAAACGATCATCGGCGCCCGCTTTGGCGACCCCGCCGATCCGCTGCTCGTCTCGGTCCGCTCGGGCGCCCGCGCCTCGATGCCGGGAATGATGGACACGGTCCTCAATCTCGGCCTCAACGACGAGACCGTGAAGGGCCTGGAGGCGCGCAGCGGCGATGCCCGCTTCGCCTATGATTCCTACCGGCGCTTCATCCAGATGTACGGGCAGGTCGTGCTCGACGTGGAGCATCACCTGTTCGAGGAGATCCTCGACCAGCACAAGATCGAGACCGGCGCCGCCCTCGACACCGAGCTTTCCGCCGATGACTGGCGCAAGGTGATCGAAGGCTACAAGGAGGTGGTCGAGCGCGAGACCGGGGAGCCTTTCCCGCAGGGGCCGCAGGCCCAGCTGTGGGGGGCCATCGGCGCGGTCTTCGGCAGCTGGATGAATGCACGCGCCATCACCTATCGCCGCCTGCACGACATCCCGGCCGACTGGGGCACGGCCGTCAACGTCCAGGCCATGGTGTTCGGCAATATGGGCGAGGACTGCGCCACCGGCGTCGCCTTCACGCGCAATCCCTCGACCGGCGCGAACGAGTTCTACGGCGAGTACCTGGTGAACGCGCAGGGCGAGGATGTCGTCGCCGGCATCCGGACGCCGCAGCACCTCACCGTTGCCGGCAAGATCGAGAACGGCTCGACGCTGCCGGCGATGGAAGAGGTCATGCCGGAGGTCTTCAGGCAGCTCGACCATGTCCGCGAGCTGCTGGAGAAGCACTATCGCGACATGCAGGATCTCGAGTTCACCGTGCAGCAGTCGAAGCTGTGGATGCTGCAGACCCGCAACGGCAAGCGGACGGCGCCGGCGGCGCTCAAGATCGCGGTGGACATGTGCAGGGCCGGTCTGATCGACCGGCGCGAGGCGGTGCGGCGGATCGAGCCGGCCTCGCTCGACCAGCTGCTGCATCCGATGCTCGATCCCAAGGCCGAGAAGACGGTCCTTGCCAAGGGCCTGCCGGCCTCGCCGGGCGCCGCCTCGGGCAAGGTGGTGTTCACCGCCGAGGAGGCCGAGGCGCGGGCCGCCCGCGGCGACGCCGTGATCCTGGTCCGGATCGAGACGAGTCCCGAGGACATCCACGGCATGCACGCCGCCAGGGGGATCCTGACCGCCCGCGGCGGCATGACCAGCCACGCGGCCGTGGTGGCGCGCGGGATGGGCCGGGCCTGCGTCGCCGGCGCCGGCGATCTCCGCATCGACGCCAAGGCCAAGACCTTCTCGGTGATGGGCACGACGGTGAGGGCGGGCGACGTCATCACCATCAACGGCTCGACCGGCGAGGTGATCCTGGGCGAGGTGCCGACCGTGCAGCCGGATCTGTCCGGCGATTTCGCCGAGCTGATGGGCTGGGCCGACGAGGTGAGGGTGCTCAAGGTCCGCGCCAATGCCGAGACGCCGCTCGACGCCCGCACGGCGCGCAGCTTCGGCGCCGAAGGCATCGGTCTTTGCCGCACCGAGCATATGTTCTTCGACGGCGAACGGATTGTCGCGGTGCGCGAGATGATCCTCGCCGACGACGAGGCCGGCCGCCGCGCGGCCCTGGCCAAGATCCTGCCGATGCAGCGGGGTGACTTCGTCGAGCTGTTCCGCATCATGGCCGGCCTGCCGGTGACCATCCGCCTGCTGGACCCGCCGCTGCACGAGTTCCTGCCGCACTCGGACAAGGACCTCGAGGTGCTCGCCGCGGCCACGGGCCTCGACGCCGGCAAGCTGATGCGCCGCGCCCGCGAGCTGCAGGAGTCCAACC
>DATGFU010000253.1:0-4052 GCA_035308865.1 Allostellaceae bacterium
GTCATCGACCCGACCGGTCGGAAGCCGGGCGACGGCGCGGTGAACCAATGGTTCGCAGCCGCACCGTCCCACAAGCTCGCGGCGGAGTGACGGCGATGGACGATCTCCGCGGGCGCTTCCTCGGCGCAATGAGCTGCACCGCCAGCACGGTGAATGTCGTCACCACTGACGGGGCAGGCGGCCGCGCCGGCGTCACGGTTTCGGCGATGTCGTCGGTCTCGGCCGATGGCGAGCGGCCGATCCTGCTCGTCTGCGTCCACCACCTAAGCCCGGCGGCCTCGGCGATCGCGCGGAACCGCGTGTTTTGCGTGAACGTCCTGCGCGACGACCAGTGGGCGATCTCGGACTCCTTCGCCGGGCGCGGACTCCCTCCCGGCGCCGATAAGTTCGCATGCACCGAATGGGAAACGGCGCCGACCGGCTCGCCGCGCGTCGCCGATCCGCTGGTCGCGTTCGATTGCCGCATCCTGTCGCACCAGCGGATCGGCACGCATGTCGTGTTCTATGGCGAGGTCGAAGAGATCTTCCAGGCTGAGGCCGGCACGCCGTTGATCTATACTCAACGCGCCTACGGCACGCCGCGCCGGCTGGAGGCGGCCTGACGTCACCGGAGGGAAGATGGCTCACACCCGGGTCCGCAAATTCAACACCCGCGACACCTATCCCGAGCAGAGCATCGACAACGACCTCTGCCAGGTCGTCGTGGCGCGCGGCCGGATGGTGTTCGTGCGCGGCCAGGTTGGCCAGGATCTCGAGACCAGCATGAGCGTCGCCGTCGGCGACCCGGCCGGCCAGGCGGACCGCGCCATGACCAACATCAAGACGCTGCTCGAGGAGGCCGGCTCGAAGCTCGATCACATCTGCAAGCTCACGGTCTACATCGTCGATCCGCGCTACCGGGAGCCGGTCTACCGCACCATCGGCAAGTGGCTCCGCGGCGTCTTCCCGGTCTCGACCGGCATCGTGGTCTCGGGCCTCGCGCGGCCGGAATGGCTGGTCGAGATCGACGCGATCGCCGTCATTCCGGACGATCCGAGCTCGTGACCTTCTCGATCGCGGCAAGCTGCGCCGCGACCGGCATGTTCGGCGTCGCCATCTCCTCCTCCTCGCCGGCGGTGGCGGCGCGGTGCGCCCATGCACGCGCCGGCGTCGGCGCGGTGGCGACTCAGAACATCACCGACCCATCTCTCGGGCCGGCGCTGCTCGATGCGATGGCGGCGGGCGCTGCCGCTGCCACGGCGTTGGCACGGATCGTCGCGACCCGGTCTCATATCGAATATCGCCAGCTGATCGCCGTGGATCGCCAGGGCAGCACCGCTCATTTCTCCGGGACCCACACGCTTGGTCGCCACGCCGTCGCCGAGGGGGAGGGTGCCGTGGCCGCGGGAAACCTGCTGGCGAACGAGAACGTGCCGGCGGCGATGGTTGCGGCCTTCGGAGAGGCGCCGGACGACCTCGGATCGCGGCTTGTCGCTGCCCTCAAGGCCGGGCTCGACCAGGGCGGCGAGGCCGGGCCGGTGCATTCGGCCGGGCTGCTGCTGGTCGACCGCGTCAGCTGGCCGGTCGCCGACCTCCGGGTCGATTGGCACGAGGACGACCCGATCGGTGCGCTGGCGGCGCTCTGGGATCTCTACCGCCCGCAGATGCAGGCCTATGTCGACCGTGCCCTCGATCCCGCGAAGGCACCGAGCTACGGCGTGCCGGGGGACGAGTAGGTCAGGCCTCCGCCATAACCGTCACGGGACGGATCGCGTAGCGCCAGGCGCGGGTGGCCTCAGGTGCCAGCTCGACCACGCCGGGCTTGTCTCGGAACTCGCCCGTGAAGCCGATGGGGCTGGCGTGGCCTTGCCATGGCTCCAGGCAGAGGAAGGGTGCGCCGCCCGGCTTGGTCCAGATGCCGAAATCCGGGAAATCGGGGAAGCTGAGCTCGATCGCCGGGCCGCCGGGCGTGCCGAATGTGGCCCGGCGGCTGGCCAGCCGGTCGAAGATCAGCGCGTCACTGTCGAACAGCTTGTCCTCGAGCAGAAGCTCGTGGCCCTCGACCGGCGACCGCACGGCCTGCGGCTCGATCAGCCCATCCGCGAGGCGGCGGATCGGCGCCGGTTCGGCCTGCTCGAACCAGACGCGATGGGCGGTCCGCGGCGCGTCGCCCAGCGGCCAGCGGAAGGCTGGATGGGCGCCGATGCTGGCAAAAAGCGGCTCGCTGCCAGGGTTGTGCAGCTCGAAGCTTACCGAGATCCGGTCGCGATGCAGGCGGTAGGTGACCGTGAGCGCGAAGGCGAATGGGTACCGGGCGCGGGTTGCGTCGCTGTCGCCGAGCAGCAGAACGCAGGAATCCGCCGTCGCCGAGATCACCTCGCAGAGGCTGTGGCGTAGGAAGCCGTGACGCGGCATCGGATAGCGCTTCCCGTCGTGGATGAGCGTGTCGTCGGCGAGGCCGCCCACGACGGGGAAGAGGTTGGGCGCATGCCACGGCCAGACGGCGGGGTCGGCCGACCACAGCAGCTCGCCCATGCCCTCGCAGACCAGCGACACCAGCTCCGCGCCCCGGGCGGCAATCGAGGCCGAGAGCTGATCGTTGCGGATCGTGACCGCTTCAAGGTTTTCGCCGAACATGCCCCCTCCACCGATTCGCGTCTTGTACGATCTCGGCCATCGTCGCACCAGCCGCGATGCGACCGGTCCCAAGAGTTGTGAATAATTGCTAAACGGCGCCGTGGGGATGCTGGCGTGCGAGGCCATTCGCCGCATAGCATGCGGGGCGGGCGAAGCGCCGCAAGGAGGAAGGGCGATGAGGCCGGTGATCGCACGGCAGGCGCGCGTGCGCGCTAAGTCCTCGTAGTGCGCTACTCGCTGCGGCAGCTCGAATACTTTATCGCGGCCGGGGAGACCGGTTCGATCGCGCTGGCGGCCGAGCGGATCGCGATCTCTCCGCCCTCGATCTCGACTGCGATCGCCCATCTGGAGAGGGAGCTGGCGGTCCAGCTCTTCGTGCGGCACCACGCGCAGGGCCTGTCGCTGACCCGAGCGGGGCGCATCCTCCTCAGCGAGGCCAAGGCGCTGATCGAGCAGGCCGAGGGGCTCTATGCCGCAGCCTCCGAAACGGCCGATCAGCCGCGCGGCGAGCTGGCGCTCGGCTGCCTGGTAACATTGGCGCCGATGGTGCTGCCGGAGCTGATGAGCTCCTTCGCCGCCGCTCACCCGCACGCCCGCATCCGGCCGGTGGAGAACCACCAGGAGTTCCTGCTGGAGGGCCTGCGCCGGGCCGAACTCGACGCGGCGATCACCTACGATCTGCAGATTCCCACCGGGGTCGAGTTCCTGTCGCTGGCGACCCTACCGCCGCACGTGGTCGTCGCCGAGACCCACAAGCTGGCCGGCCGCGACGCGGTGCGGCCGGACGAGTTGGTGGCGGAACCCATGATCCTGCTCGACCTGCCGATCAGCCGCGAATACTTCCTGTCGCTCTTTCTCGCCGAGGGGCTCCAGCCGACGATCGCCCAGCGCTCAGCCCACCAGGACACGGTGCGCGCGATGGTGGCCGGTGGGTTCGGTTATACGCTCGCAAACGTCCGGCCCCGCGCAGAGCACGCGCTGAACGGGAAGCGCTGCGTCCGGGTGCCGCTGGCGGGGACTCCTCGGCCGATGACGCTGGGCCTGGCGACGCTCGCGCAGCTCCGCCGCTCGCGGCTGGTCGAGGCCTTCCGCGAGCACTGCCGCGCCGTGGTGACGGATGCGGCCATTCCGGGGATGGCGCCCGCCTGAGGCTTGGGTTTATCGTCCCGGTTTCGCTTCCCGGGAGTGCGGCACATGCCGGTCATCAACAGGATCGCCGAGTTCCACGACGAGCTGACCGAGTGGCGGCGGGATATTCATGCCCATCCGGAGCTCGGGTTCGAGGAGCACCGGACATCGGATCTGGTGGCGAAGCGCCTCGAGGCGTTCGGCATCGAAGTCCATCGCGGGCTCGCCAAGACCGGTGTCGTCGGCACGCTCCACGGCAGCCAGCCCTCCGACCGCGCGATCGCGCTGCGTGCTGACATGGATGCGTT
>DATGFU010000254.1:0-1978 GCA_035308865.1 Allostellaceae bacterium
TCGCCGGTGGCGCCCACCCGCACGATATGCTGCTCCATCCGGGTCAGAGGCTTCAGGACGAGATAGCGGATCTGGAAGAAGAAGAGGACGAGGTTGACCAGCCCGACCGCAACCAGGCACAGCTCGGCCAGAAACACTGCCCGTCGGCCGAGCGCCGATCCCACCATGTCGGTCTCGGTCGCAACAATCAGCGCCGGCGCGCCGTTCACGTCGGGGACGCTGAAATAGGTCGTGAGATGGCCGCCTGCCGCCTCGAAGACGGGTTCGTCCGCATGAGCCAGCAAGGCCGCGCCGATCGGCGCCACGGCCGGCGGCAGCATGGCGTTTGCCGCCCAGATATCGAACGAGGCGCCGGTGCGTTCGCGCATGGCCGCGATCTGCGCAGGCCCGAAGAGCCTGGCGACGACGAGCGCGCCGTGGGGCGGACCCTCGCGATGGCTGGTCAGGATGGGTGCCGCGGACGCGAAGACCGGACCGCGGCTGGTCAGGATCAAGCCGCCGTGGGGCCGCTCGGCGTCGGGTGCCGCGTTTGCGGGAACGGCGACCAGCTTCGCGACCGATGCGAGCTCCGCGATGTCGATCGGGGCACCGGTGGCGAGGTCGTATCCCACGCTCTGAAGAAGCGTGCCGTCCTGGTGATAGAAATTGAAGGCATTCACCCTGATCTCGCTCATCGCCTTCAAATAGAGATTGTCAGCCACATAATCGGGTCTGGATCCCGCGGCGAAAGCGTACGTGTCGTCCCAGAACGCCCAGTCATCGACGACACCGTCGAGCTCGGTGACCTCGCCGGCCATCGACGATTTGATGCGCGTGACATTCAACAGGGCGATGGCGCGGTCCGATTCCTCGAATCGCGGCACGACGACAAGATTCAGGATGGCATCGCTGAAGACGACCATGATCGTCAGCATGGCCACCGTGGCGACAAACACTTTGGCGTTCAGCGAGCTCAACATGCTTGCCAGAGACTTCGTCTCCCCCGCCTGCATGGCCGCCCGCACTTCATGTATCTCACAGGAGCGCGACGCGGCTCCAGGACACCATGATCCGGTTGACCGCTCTCGGAAAGCCCTTACGTTGTGTCATCGAGACTGGATCGCCTGCGCCCGCGGCGGTCCCGCCGGAAATACCGCCCTACCGCGCGCGATCAGGCGGTCGCGCTTTTCGGCGTACCGATGATCAGGCCGAGGGCGACGCCAAAGGCCGCCCAGATCCGGCCGTCCACGCTCACCATGAACAGCCAGACCGCGCATTCCTTCGCCAGGAAGAACGCCAGGATGACGAGGGCGACGCCGAGGACCACGCTGGCCACCCGATGCAGCCCGTGCTTGGTGGTCAGCGCGGTCCGCACGCTTCCCGCGGCGAGAGGCGTGATCAACGACACGGCCATGAGGGCGAAGCCGGGCCCCCAGCCGCCTTGAAAGATCGTGTACAGGGCCTCGGCGACACCGCCGAGGATGAAGGCCAGAAAGATCGGCACGGCACCGCCCCGATTCTGACATGAATGTGTCAGTGTGCCAGAGATGAACGCATTTGGCGAGCGGCCCGTTGAACTTTACGGTTCGGCGCCGCGGCTTCCCATTGGTTCGCCTCCCGACTAGGCTGAGGGCAGCTCTTCCGACCGTAAGGCTTCCATGCCCGCCACCATTGCCCGCCGCGACTTTCTCAACGGCACCGTGCTCGCCGTCGCCGGCGGGCTGACGCCGCTCCAGCTTCTGGCCGCCGAGCCCGTACGGTACTATCCGCCGGCGCTCACGGGCCTGCGCGGCAGCCACCCCGGCTCGTTCGAGACCGCCCACCAGCTTGGCCGGGAAGGCCGCAAATTCGACATTTCCGGACTGCCGGTGGACGAGACCTACGATCTTGTCGTGGTCGGCGGCGGCATCAGCGGGCTGGCGGCCGCGTGGTTCTACCGCGAGGCGCATGGGCCGGCGACCCGCATCCTGGTGCTCGACAACCACGACGACTTCGGCGG
>DATGFU010000255.1:0-7903 GCA_035308865.1 Allostellaceae bacterium
GTCTGGACCGGGAAGCCGAAGGCCGCGCCGCGGAGGAACGCGTTCCCATACCCGGAATCGTCGTGCAGGTAATAGGCGCCGGCGATCCAGGTGAGCCAGGAGGCATAGGGTGCGTCGCCCGGGTTCAGGACCTGGAACTCATTGCTCCAGTCGCGGCCCTTCTGATTGAGGCGCGTGTCGACGAGGGCGGCAGGCGAGCCGTCCTGCGCAAACTGCGCATAGCCATTCATCCGCTGCCAGCCCAGGATGTCCACGAACTTCGCGAAATCCGTCTCCTGATCGGCCCGGATCTCGATCAGATCGTGCTTGATCACCGAGACGTCGTTCATGAAGTCTTCGGTGTTGTACCAGCCGACGAAGGTGGCGCCGTCGATGAGCCCGGGGGCACCGGCGGCGATGTACTGAGGCACCTGGTTGAAGCCGAGGCCCTGCTCGCCCCGGTCATAGAAGTGACTCAGCGACACCAGGATCCGCGTGGTGTCGGTCGGCGTGAACAGCAGCTTGGCGCGGACCGCCCAGTCGTTCGACGTGAAGGCCCGCTCGCCGGTCGCGACGTCGCGGCCCCAGCCCTCGGATTCGTCGTTCGAGTAGGCGGCGAGATTGGCGGCGAGGATGCCCGGGATGATCGGGCCGGTCACATAGACGTCGCCCGACTTGGTGTCGTAGTTGCCGTAGCCGATATGAGCGTCGATGGAGGGGGTGAAGGAGGGGTCTTCCGTCTGCACCTGGATGACGCCGCCCGTGGCGTTGCGCCCGAACAGCGTGCCCTGCGGCCCTTTCAGGACCTGGATGTTGCTGATCGCGTTCAGGCTGAAGATCGACGCGTCGCCCTGCTCGATATAGAGGTCGTCCAGATAGACCGCGACCGAGCTTTCCTCGCCGGTGCCATTGGAGTTCGGGCCGACGCCGCGGATGAAGGTGGTCGTCGCATCGATCTCATGCTGGATCTGCAGGCCCGGCACGGCCAGGGCGAGTTCGTCGCTCTTCAGCGCGCCGATATTCTGCAGCGTGGCCGGCGTGACGGCGGTCACCGCGATCGGCACCTGCTGCACGTTTTCAGAACGCTTCTGCGCCGTGACCACGACTTCCTCGAGCTGTCCGGTGCCCGCGGCCTGGGCAGCCTGCGCCACCTGCTCGGGCGCATCCGCGGCAAAGGCGGCACCGCCCAGCACCAAACCCATCGTTGAACTGCTGGTCAGCAGGAGCGTCTTCAGGCGGAAACGGCGCGTCATCAATTTCTCTCCCCTCTTTCGGTGCAGCGCTGCGATCGGCGCTGCCCGCTGTTATCGGTTGCAAAAGGCTGGATGGTTGTGGGCAGACGAAGCTGGTCGGGGCCGACCGTGCGGCCTTAACGTGTCCTCCCCGCGCTCGCCCGACTGTGTTCTTGTCACCCTGAGCGGATAGTGATTAGCTAGCATACAGGATGCTAGCGTTCTGTAACAAGGCCCCTGGTTGGGCAATTTGGTCGCCGCGTTCACATTTCCGGGAATCGTGATGCAACCGGGCAACATGGCCCTGCCGCGTGCATGCAACAGGCAGGAGCACGCGTGAAGATCGAGGCTGCCGTCGTGCGCCAGCCGGGCGGACCGTTCCTGCGCGAGCGGCTCGCTCTCGATACACCGCGCGAAGACGAGGTGCTGGTCCGGATCGTCGCGACGGGCCTATGCCACTCGGACATCATCGCGATGCATTGCCACTTCCCGCCTCCGCCGCCGGTGGTGTTGGGCCACGAAGGCGCCGGGGTGGTGGAGCGCGTGGGCGCGGCAGTGACCCATTTGATACCCGGCGACCACGTCGTGCTGTCCTTCAACAGCCGCGGCGCCTGCCCCGCCTGCGCCGAGGATCACCCAGCCTATTGCCAGGAGTTCTTTCCGCGGAACCTGCACGGCAGGCGGGTCGACGGCTCGCCGACCCTGCACAGCGCCGACGGCCCGGTCGGCGGCGCGTTCTTCGGCCAATCCTCGTTTGCGAATTTTGCGCTCGCAAATGAACGCAACGCCGTGAAGGTGCGGAAGGACGCGCCGCTGGAGCTGCTGGGTCCGCTCGGCTGCGGCATCCAGACCGGGTTCGGCGCAGTCGTCAACGTACTGAAGCCGCGTCCGGGCTCATCCTTCGCGCTGTTCGGCTGCGGCGGCGTCGGGCTCGCCGCCCTGATGGGCGCGAAGCTGCTCGGCTGCGACCCGATCATCGCGATCGACAAGGTCGCGTCCCGGCTGGAGCTTGCCACGCGGCTCGGGGCCACACGCGTCATCGACGCCGGAACCGAGGATGCGGCCGCGGCGCTGGCCGGCCTGGGCGGCATCGACACCGTCGTCGAAGCGACCGGCGTTCCCGCGGTCCTCGCCCAGGCCATCCAGTCGACCCGCACCCGCGGCACCTGCGCCGTGCTCGGCGTGCCGACACCCGAAAGCACGGTCACCGTCAACATCATGCGCAGCTTCTCGGGCCGCACCGTGATGGGCATCACCGAGGGCGACGCCGATCCGCACGTCTTCATTCCCTACATGGTGGACAGGTTCATGGCGGGAGAGCTGCCGCTCGACCTTCTGGTCAAATTCTACACGCTCGACGAGATCAACCAGGCCGTAGCCGAGTCCTCGTCGGGCCTGGCGATCAAGCCGATCCTGCTTATGCCGCACGCATCATGACCGGCCGTCTCGCGGGGAAGGTGGCGCTCATCACTGGGGCGGCCGGCGCCTTCGGGCGGGAGATGGTGGCGCTGTTCGTGGCCGAGGGTGCGCGCGTGCTCGCCGCCGACCTGCCGGGCACGGACCTGCCGGCGCTGGCCGAACGCCACGGCGATGCCGTCGCCACAAGCGAATACGACGTCCGCGATGAGGCGGCCTGGGCACGCGCGACCGGATCTGTCGCAGACCGGTTCGGCGCGCTCGACGTACTGGTGAACAATGCCGGCATATCGCAGACCGGTGCGCCCCAGGATCCAGAGAACGTCAAGCTCGACCAGTGGCGCGCCATTCACACGGTGAACGTGGAAGGCGTGCTGCTCGGCTGCCAGGCCGCGATCCGGGCGATGCGGCAGCGCGGCGGCAGCATCGTCAACATCTCGTCGATCGCCGCGCTGAACCCGAGCCCGCGCATGGCCGCCTACGGCGCCAGCAAGGCGGCGGTGCGCCACCTCACCCGCACGGTCGCCGCCTATTGCGCGCAGCAGGGCTATCCCATCCGCTGCAATTCGATCCACCCGGGCTGGTTCCTCACCTCGCTGGTCCGCAATTCCCGCACGCCGGCGGAACTCGCGGCCCAGGAGAAGACGATTCCGCTCGGCCGCTTCGGCAAGATCTCTGAGGTGGCGCTGGCGGCGCTCTATCTCGCCGGCGACGAATCGGCCTACATGACCGGCGCCAAGATCGTCATCGACGGGGGCATCACGTCGGAACCCTGAGCAAACGGTACCAGTCGGTACGCATGCGGACGGCATTTGACGGGCTGGCCTATCGAGTGTTAGGCTGAGGCCACAATCCGGGCCGTCTCAGAGGCCCGGCGACATGTGCAGCAAGGGAGCGGACGGATGACCCAGGACAGCTTCGTCGAGGAAGGCCTGCTCTCCCACGTCAAGGCGTGGCGGGACTATTTCGCTGCGAAGGTCGGGTTCAAGAACCACTGGTACGTCGCCGCCTTTTCGCGCGAGCTGGCCGAAGGCGACACGCTGACCTGCACCGTCCTCGGCGAGAAGCTGCTGATGCGGCGCATCCGCGGCAAGGTCTATGCAATGAAGGACCGCTGCATCCATCGCGGCGTGAAGCTGTCGCAGAAGGTCGACTGCTACACCGACAACACCATCACCTGCTGGTACCACGGCTTCACCTTCCGCTGGACCGACGGCATGCTGACCAACATCGTCGGCGCGCCGGAAAGCAAGCTCATCGGCCGGCACAGGATCAAGGTCTATCCGGTCGAGGAGGCGCAGGGCCTGATCTTCGTCTTCGTCGGCGACGAGAACTACAATGCGCCGCCGCTCAGCCACGACGTGCCGCCGACCTTCCTCGATGCCGACCGGGTCTTCGAGGGCGAAAGCTTCCTCGTCGAGGCCAACTGGCGGAGCGGGCCGGAAGGCGGGATCGACGAGATCCACCGCTACCTGCACCGCGATTCGACGCTGCTGCTCAACGTCAAGGCGACGCTGCCGCTCGGCCATCTCGGCGTAAAGACGCAGTGCGAGAAGATCGAGGCAGCCGATGGACCCAAGGGCATCGTCGACCATTTCAACGCCGAGAAGATGTATTTCGACGTGGAGATCGACGGCGTTCCCGCCGCGGTGTCCGGCATCCGCTTCGCCGATACCGGCCACAAGCGGAAGCGCACCGTGTCGGCCTCGTGCTGGCTGCCGGGCGTGCTGCGGGTCGAAGGGTTCCCTGAGGACGACACGACCTTCTACGAGTTCTACGTGCCGATCAACGAGACCCAGCACCGCTGCTTCATGACCATGGGCCGGAAATGCGAGACCGAGGACGAGGCGCTGCAGTTCCGTTCGCGCTTCATGACGCGGTGGCGCCCCTACGCCATCCATAACTTCCTCATGCAGGACGTGGCGGCCCGGGAATCGACACAGCAATTCTACCGGCACGACCGCGCCTGGCTGGAGGAGGTGCTGACCGAGGAGGACTTCATGATCATGGAGTGGCGCAAGCTTTGCGCCCGCCATCATCGCGGGGTCCAACCGCCGAGCCGCATGGACTGACGCGGCGCCATGGGCACCAGGCGCCGCCTCCTCGTCATCGGCGGCACGGGGACGGTCGGCTCGAATCTGCTGCGCGAGCTGCTGCCGGACCGCGAGCACCTCGACATCGTAGCGGCCGCCCGCTCGGAGACATCCGCGGACGCCGTCCGGGCCACCGGGCACGTGCCGATCCCGATGGATCTCAAGCAGCCGAAGACCGTCCTCGAGGCCATGCAGGGTGTCGGCACGGTCTTCATGCTGAAGCCCTACGGCATCGACTACCTGATCCAGAGCAAGATCATCATCGACGCCGCCGCCAAGGCCGGCGTCGCCCATATCGTCAATCTCGGCTCGCACGGCAACGACGACACGGTGTGGAGCTCGATCGGCTGGAACCGGCTGGTCGAGGCCTATCTAAAATGCTCGGGCGTCGGCTGGACCACCCTGCGCCCCAACTACTTCATGAACAATGTCGGTCCGCGGACGAACAAGGCGACGGGCGAGATCATCCACTATTTCGGGGACACCCCGGTGTCCTGGATCGCCGCGGAGGACATTGCGGCGGTGGCCGCCGTCGTGCTGCGCGAGCCCGGGGCGCATCAGGGAAAGGCCTACCCGCTGGCCCTCGACGCGCAGTCGATGGCGGGGATCGCCGGCATTCTCTCGGAGGTCTGCGGGCGGCGCTACACGGCGCGTTACGTGCCGCCGGACGAGGCCTTCCGGCAGCTGACCTCGCGTGGCTGGGATGCCGACTTCGCGCGCAACTTTATCGACTACATGCAGGCGATCAGCGAGGGACAGGTGGCGGAAGTGGCAGAGACCTTCGACACGGTCGAACGCCTGACCGGCCGGCCGGCCCTGGATTGGCGGTCATTCGCAGCGAGGCATCGGGCGGATTACGTCTAAGGGCCCGGCACTCACGCTCCCTCGACCAGGAAGGCGTGGCACTTGGCGCCGGCATAGCGGTGCTTGAGCGCCTCCTGGTAGGCCGGCGAGTGGTACCACGCCTTCGCCTCCTCCATGGTGGGGAACTCGAGCATCACGATGCCTTCGACGGGATCGCCCTCCAGCACCTCGTACGCGCCCATCCGGACACGGAACTTGACGTTGGTTTCCTTCAGGCTCGGGACGCCGATCCGGCGATATTCGGCGAGTTCCTGCGGGTCGATGACCTTGTTGATGATCACGATGACGAAGGCCGGCACGGCATCCTCCCGTTCTTGAATTCGTTGCATAATATACGCATGCAAACTAGCTGGCAACGGCGCAGGCCCGCAAAGATTGCTATCGGCGCTCATTCGGGCGCAAGCTTGCGGCTGCGGCAGCACATCGGAGAAAGCGGTGCCCGGAACGGTGTCAACCCTGTCGCGTTCGGCGCGGCCCGGCCCGGACGCGCGCGGCACGCGGGAGAAGATCCTCGACGGCGCCGCGCGGCTGTTCAGCGAGTTCGGCTACAACGAGGGCTCGATCCGCAACATCGCCGCGGCGATCGGCATCCGGGGACCCAGCCTCTATCACCACTTCGCCTCCAAGGAGGAGATCACCGCGGAGCTTCTGCGAATCGCGGCGGCGACGCTGCTGCGGGAGCTAGCCTCCGTGCCGGCGTCCGATCTCGATCCGGAGGCCCTGCTCGACGCAGCGATCGCCGCACATCTGCGCGTGCTCTTCCATCCCAAGCGGTACTTCGCGGCGCTTCTGAAGATCTACGGCAATCTCCCGCCGGAGCTGCGCGAGACCGCCATGCGCGAGCTGGCGCCCTACCTGCAGGCCTGGATCGAGATCCTGCGCCGCGTATCAGGCCGCAAGGCCGATCTCGACGTGACCGAGGCGCAGGTCTTCTTCGTCTTCGGCGCCATCAACTCGCTGCCCGACTGGCACTACGGCCGCCGTGCGAAGCGGTTCACCTACGACGACCTGCGCGGGATCCTGAAACGCCTGCTGCTCGACGGCCTGCGGAACCGCTGACTGCATCCCAGTCATCATCGCGAGCCGGAGGCGAAGCAATCGAAGAGCCCGTGCTCCGGCCCTGGCTTGCTTCGCTTCGCCCAGCAATGACGGGCGAGGACACGGCGGCGTCATTTGCATCCGACACCCCGATCGGGTTATCATTCGTACGCATAAGTACGGAATGCGGTGCAGCGAGGGAGGGCGGCATGACCAGCGACGAGGCGCTCAGCCTGGAGATCCGGGACCACGTCCTGGAGATGACCTTCACGCGGCCGGAGCTGCACAACCGGGTCGACCTGCCGCTCCACGAGGCGATGATCGAGGTCTTCGGGGGCCTGCGCTACAAGCCCGAGATCCGGGCGGTCGTGCTGGCCTCGACCGGCAAGACCTTCTCCGCCGGCGGCGACCTCAACGAGGTCTTCAACATCCAGAAGGATCCGGCGCTGCGGGCGCATTGGCGGGAACAGGGAATCCAGCTCCTCCAGACGCTGCTCGACGTGCCGGTGCCGATCGTCGTGGCGCTGCACGGCGACGCCTACGGGATGGGCGCCAATATCGTGCTCAGCTGCGACGCGGTGGTGGCCGCCCGGACGGCGCGTCTCGCCGACACGCATGTGCCGGCCGGCATGGTGGCGGGCGACGGCGGCTGCGTGGTCTGGCCGCAATCCATGGGCATGATGTGGGCCAAGCGCTTCCTCCTGACGGGCGACCGCATGGGCGCCGAGCAGGCCTATGCGCGCGGCCTCGTCACCGATCTCGTCGACACGCCGGCGGAGTGCCTGCCGGCGGCGCGCGCGCTGGCCGATCGGATCGCGTCGCTGCCGCCGCTCTCGGTGCAGGGCACCAAGCGCGCGCTCAACCGCGTGCTCCAGCAACGCTCGGGCGAGGTGTTCGAGTACTCGATGGCGCTGGAGCAGATGACGCTCCTCTCCGACGACATCCGGGAGGCGGTGAACGCCTTCCTGGAGAAGCGGAAGCCGGTCTATCAGGGGCGGTAGGACCGAGAGTGCCCCTCCCCCAAACTCCCTCCCGCAACGGGAGGGGAAGACATCGGGTTTTCCCGACGTTCGGCCGCACATGAGGCCAGCGGTTTCGGTGCCCTAATTTGGACCTCCCCAGAACTATGTGGCCGTCGCACCTAGTGTCGTCATTCTGACGGATGGTTCAGCATCCTCCATGCCGTCATGCCCGGCCTTGTGCCGGGCATCCACGTCGGGCAGCGGCGCATCGGCCCGACGTGGATGGCCGGGACGGGCCCGGCCATGACGGTGGGGAGGT
>DATGFU010000256.1:0-8811 GCA_035308865.1 Allostellaceae bacterium
CGAGGTTGACCACCTTCTCCGGCGTGCCCGTGAACTTGGCGCGCAGCTTCTCGTCCTGGGTGCAGATGCCGACCGGACAGGTGTTGGAGTGGCACTGGCGCACCAGGATGCAGCCCATCGCCACCAGCGAGGCGGTGCCGAGGCCATATTCCTCGGCGCCGAGGATCGCCGCGATCACCACGTCGCGGCCGGTCTTGATGCCGCCGTCGACGCGCAGCCGGACGCGATGGCGGAGCCGGTTCAGCACCAGCACCTGATGCGCCTCGGCGAGCCCCATCTCCCACGGGATCCCGGCATGCTTGATCGAGCTTTGCGGCGAGGCGCCGGTGCCGCCGACATGGCCCGAAATCAGGATCACGTCGGCCTTGGCCTTGGCGACACCTGCCGCGACCGTGCCGATGCCGGAGCGCGCCACCAGCTTCACGCAGACCCGCGCGTCCGGATTGATCTGCTTCAGGTCGTAGATGAGCTGCGCCAGATCCTCGATCGAGTAGATGTCGTGATGCGGCGGCGGCGACACCAGCGTGACGCCCGGCGTCGCGTGGCGCAGCCGGGCGATCAGTGCATCCACCTTGAAGCCGGGCAGCTGGCCGCCCTCGCCGGGCTTGGCGCCCTGCGCGATCTTGATCTCCAGCTCGCGACAGTTGTTGAGGTATTCGGCAGTGACCCCGAAGCGCCCGCTCGCCACCTGCTTGATCGCCGACGAGGCGTTGTCGCCGTTGCGGCGTGGCGTCCAGCGCGCCGGATCCTCGCCGCCCTCGCCTGAATCCGACTTGGCGCCGATGCGGTTCATGGCGATGGACAGCGTCTCGTGCGCCTCGGGGCCGAGCGCCCCCAGCGAGATGCCCGGCGCCACCAGGCGCTTCCTGAGGCCGGTGACGGATTCGACCTCGTCCAGCGAGACCGGCGGCCGCTCGTAGGAGAAGTCTAGGAGGTCGCGCAGGCTGATCGGCGGCAGCTTGCGCATAGCGTCCGAGTATTTCTTGTAGAGCGTGAAGGAGTCCTTCGCGACCGCCGTCTGCAGCAGATGGATCGCATTTCCCTCGAACGCATGTGGTTCGCCGCCGCGGCGGAAGCGGTAGAACCCGCCCACCGGCAGCGTGACGAAATCCTCGTCCCAGGCCCGCACATGCGCCTCGAGCGCCCGCACCTGGATGCCCTGGAGCCCTATGCCCGAGAGCTTCGAGGTCATGCCGGGGAAGAACTCGGCGACCAGCGAACGCGACAGCCCGACCGCCTCGAAGTTATAGGCGCCGCGATAGGAGGAGATCACCGCGATGCCCATCTTCGCCATGATCTTCAAGAGCCCGTCATCGACCGCTTTCCGGTAGCGCCGCAGCGCCTCGTCGAGCGGCAGGCCGCGCAGCAGCCCGCGGCGGTGGCGGTCGGTGATCGTCGCCTGGGCGAGATAGGGGTTCACGCAGGTGGCGCCGACCCCGATCAGCACCGCCATGTGATGCACGTCGAAGCACTCGCCCGTGCATACGGTCAGGGAGGTGAAGGTTCGCAGCTGCTCGCGCACGAGATGGCTGTGCACCCCGCCCGCCGCGAGGATCATCGGGATGGCGGCGCGGCCCGGCCCCTGGTTGCGGTCGGAGAGGACGACATGGGTCCGGCCCTCGCGCACCGCATCGGCGGCCTCGCGCTGGATGCGCAGCAGCGCCTCGCGCAATGGCCGCTCGCGCGTATCGGGTGCGCCGGGCGGCACGTCGAAACTGCAATCGACCTCGACCGTCGACTCGCCGAGCCGGGTCCTGACCGCCTCCAGATCCTCGTTGGTCAGCACCGGCGACGGCAACTGCAGGATGTCGCACTGCGTCGCATCCTCGTCGAGGATGTTGTTGAGGTTGCCGAAGCGGGTGATCAGCGTCATCACCCGCCGCTCGCGCAAACTGTCGATCGGCGGGTTGGTGACCTGGCTGAAATTCTGCCGGAAGAAATGGTGGAGGCCGCGATAGCGGTCGCTCAGCACGGCGAGCGGCGTGTCGTCGCCCATCGAGCCGGTGGCTTCCTTGCCCTCCTCGGCCATCGGCCGGAGGATCAGCTCGATGTCCTCGTGCGTCCAGCCGAGCGCCACCTGCCGCCGGCGCAGCTCGTCGTCATCGAATTCCGGCGCCAGCGGCGGCGGCACCGAGGGCAGCGCCGAGAACGGCGTGATGTTGCGTACCCAATCGCCATAGGGATGGGTCGCCGCGAGCAAATCCTTGATCTCGGAATCGTGGTAGAGCCGGCCCTCCTCCAGGTCCACGCCCACCATGGCGCCCGGCCCGAGCCGTCCTTTCTCGACGATCTCGGCCTCGGCGATGCGCACCATGCCGGTCTCGGACCCGACGATGAGCAGCCCGTCGGCGGTCACGGTGTAGCGCATGGGCCGCAGCCCGTTGCGATCCATGCCGGCCAGCACCCAGCGCCCGTCGGTCATGGCAAGCGCCGCCGGCCCATCCCACGGCTCCATCACCGAGTTGCAGTAGGAATAGAGATCGCGATGGGCGGCCGGCATGGTCGGCCGGTCGGTCCACGCCTCCGGCACGATCAGGGCCTTGACCATCGGCAGCGGCCGGCCGGCCTGTATCAACAGCTCGAACACCGCGTCGAGCGCCGCCGAATCCGAGCCGCCGGCCTGGACCACCGGCTTGAGATCGTCGAGATAGCCCGCGAAGGCCGGATGCGCCATCCGGGTCTCGTGGCTCTTCATCCAGTTGAGGTTGCCACGGAGCGTGTTGATCTCGCCGTTATGCGCGAGGATGCGGAAGGGCTGCGCCAGCGGCCAGGTCGGGAACGTGTTGGTCGAGTAGCGCTGGTGATAGACCGCGAAGCTCGATTCGAAGCGCGGGTCCAGCAGGTCGGGATAGAAGGCGGTCACCTGCTCCGCCAGGAACATCCCCTTGTAGATGATCGAACGGCATGACAGCGAGCAGATGTAGAAGCCGCTGATCTGGTCGGCGATCACCCGGTTCTCGATGCGCCGGCGCAGCAGGTAGAGGTCGCGCTCGAACTGGACCTCGGGCACGCCCTTCACATTGGCGATGATGATCTGCTCGATCTCCGGCCGCGTGGCGTTCGCCTTCTCGCCGATCACGTCGATGTTCACCGGCACCTGCCGCCAGCCGTGCACCGCATAGCCGAAGCTCAGGATCTCGGTCTCCACGATGGCGCGGCAGCGCTCCTGGCCCTCGAGATCGGTGCGCGGCAGGAACACCATGCCGACCGCAATCGGCAGCTCGCTGCCCTCGCCGACGCCGCTCCGCGCGACATGGGCGCGGAAGAACGCCTCGGGGATGCCGACATGGATGCCGGCGCCGTCGCCGGTCTTGCCGTCGGCATCGACCGCGCCGCGATGCCAGATCGACTGCAGCGCCTGGATTGCCGCCTCGACGACGGCGCGGCGCGGCCGCCCGTCGATCGCTGCGATCAACCCGACGCCGCAGGCATCGTGCTCCTCCGCCGGATCGTAAAGACCGGCGGCCTGCAGCTTCGCCGCGTTCGCCTCGTAGTCGCGCCGGAAGATTTCGCCCTGGTCCATCCCGGCCCCCTATTCCGCCGCCACGGCCACGGGAGCGCGGGCAGCGAGGTAGCGGTGCATCGCCTGCGCCGCGTCGCGCCCGTCGCGGATCGCCCAGACCACCAGCGAGGCGCCCCGCACGATGTCGCCGGCGGCGAACACGCCGTCGATCGAGGTCATCCGCGTCTTCGCGTCGATGCGGAGCGTGCCCCAGCGGCTGACCGCCAGCTCGGGCGCGCCGAACAAGGTCGGCACGTCCTCGGGATCGAAGCCCAGCGCGAGGATCACGAGATCGGCGGCGAGGCGGAACTGGCTGCCCTCGACGATCTGCGGCGCCTGCCGGCCGCTGGCATCGGCGACGCCGAGATGGACCTTGTGGGCCAGCACCGCTTCGACCCGCCCAACGCCGTCGAAGGCAGAGGGCGCCGACAGCCAGATGAACTCGACGCCCTCCTCCTCGGCATGGCTCACCTCGCGCTGCGAGCCCGGCATGTTGCGCCGGTCCCGGCGATAGAGGCACGTCACGGACTTGGCGCCCTGCCGCACGGCGGTGCGGACGCAATCCATCGCCGTGTCGCCGCCGCCGATCACGACGACGTTGCGATCGGAGGCGTCGAGCCCTCCGGACAGAGGCCCGTCGCCGAGGCCGTTGCGATTGGACGCGGTGAGATAGTCGAGCGCCGCGACGATGCCCGGCAGCCCGACGCCCGGCGCCTGCAGGGGTCGTGCCCTATAGCAGCCGGTGGCGACGAGCAGCGCGTCGTGGCGCGCCCTCAACTCCGCGAGCGTCGCCTCGCGCCCGATCTCGAAATTCGTATGGAACCGGATGCCGCCGGCCGCGAGCAGGTCGTGGCGACGGGCAACGACCGTCTTTTCCAGCTTGAAGTTCGGGATGCCGTAGATCATCAGCCCGCCGACCCGATCGTAGCGGTCGTAGACATCGACGGCGTAACCCTGGCGCCGCAGCATGTCGGCCGCGGCGAGCCCAGCGGGACCGGCGCCGAGGATGCCCACCGACTGGCCGCGCTCGCGCCGCGGCCGCGGCGGCTTGACCCATCCGCGCTCCAGCGCCGTGTCGGTGATGTATTTCTCGACCGAGCCGATGGTGACCGAGCGGAACCCCTTCTCGATCACGCAATTGCCTTCGCAGAGCCGGTCCTGCGGGCAGATGCGACCGCAGATTTCCGGGAAGTTGTTGGTCGAGGCGGCGAGTTCGTAGGCCTCCTCCAGCCGTCCCTCGGCGGTGAGTCTCAGCCAGTCAGGGATGTTGTTCCCGAGCGGACAATGCACCTGGCAGAACGGCACGCCGCATTGTGAGCAGCGCGAGGCCTGTTGGCCCGCCGCCGCCGGATCATAAGCTGCATAGATCTCGCTGAAATCGTGGCGACGCTCCGCGGCCGGCCGCTTGCCCGGCAGGCCCTGCTGGATCGACACGAATTTCAGGAGTTCCTCGACCACTGCCGCCCTCGTGAACGCCGCGAGGGCCGCCCGTGCGACCCGCCAGTGCCGCATTATTCACAGCGCGCGCCGAGTCACAAACGCAAATTTCTGCAATGGTACCATGTCGGGACGAAATTCACCGTCCGACCATCAGATCGGTTCGATTCGCCCAAGTTTTGGGCAGATCGCGTGCTAATTTAGTCCCATTTCTGTTCTACCTCGCCCAACGCCGCATGGAGTACCACCCGCCACGCCGGTAAAGATCGAGATAGCTCGGCAGCACAAGCTCGGGTGCAGTCGGCTGAATCCCGAGTTCCGCGAAGCCCGCCGCCCCCGCCGAGACGACGTTGTCGCGACGCAACAAGCGGACCTGGTCGAGCGTCAGCGGCGCACCCGGCAGATGCTGCGCCACCGCCCCCATCACCGAGGCGATGCCGAACGGGATCGATATCAGCGCGTGCTCTTTGAACATTCGGTCGCTATCGGGCGCTTCGATCTGCCGAAGCATCAGCTCCATGAGCTCCCGGAAGCTGTAGATGCGCGGGCCGCCGAGCTCGTAGGTGGCGCCGGCCGCCGCCGGGAGGCGAAGCGCCGCCATCGCCGCATCGGCCACGTCGCCGACATAGACGGGTTGGAACCGGGTGCGACCGCCGCCGATCAGCGGCACGACATGGAGAAGCTGCGCCATCCGGGCGAAGCGGTTGAAGAACTGGTCCTCCGGCCCGAACACGATCGAGGGGCGAAGAATCGTCGCCGCCGGGAAATGCGCACGGACCGCCGCCTCGCCGGCCGCCTTCGAGCGGGCATAGGACGACGGCGAGTCCGGATCGGCTCCGATCGCGGAGACATGGACCAGCCGGTCGACGCCGGCGGCGGCCGCCAGCCGGGCGATGCGCTCCGCGCCCTCGTGATGAACGCCGTCGAAGCTGCGGCCGCCGCCTTCGGCCAGGATACCGACGAGGTTGACGGCCGTATCGGCACCGTCGAGCACGCGGGCGACCACCTTCTCGTCGCCGATCGAGGCATCGATCAGGGCGATCTGGCCGACATCGCCCATCGGCTGCAGGAAGCTCGCGCGAGAGGCATGCCGGGCGACCACGGCGACAACAGCGCCGCCGGCCGCCAGCCGCTTCACGACGTATCGCCCGATGAAGCCGGAGCCGCCGAAGACCACGGCGCGGCGAACGCTGCTCATGTCAAAGCTCTCTTCCTGGACCGCCGTCGGAATGACCTGCTTATACCTCAATCGTCTGCCCCGTCGAGGCTGCCGCAACGTGCGGACCGCACGCGCGAATGTATCGATCGGGCCACATGTCCGTTCATGCCAGGATCGCGTTCGGAGATGCACATTGACAACCCCGCGACCCCCGACTATCCCCTGCCCCTCGCCTCGTGCCCAGGTGGCGGAATTGGTAGACGCGCTAGATTCAGGTTCTAGTGGGGGAAACCTCGTGGAAGTTCGAGTCTTCTCCTGGGCACCACTCTCCTCAAGAGTGACGTAAAGTCAATATCTTGAGGCCCTATAAGGCTTTGGACCTCGCTCCCTGGTACACAAGCGAGGTCCAAAATGCTTCTCAGGAAGAGGCGTCCGACACGCCCACGGTTACGGACCTCACCTACTCCACCAAGTCCATCCTCCCTCGCTGAGCTTCTTAAGTGAGGTGAAGCGCGCCCTCGCATTCGGTCGCTCGACATGGTCCTCCTCGCTCGGGTCGTCGGCACCGAGCAGGACCGCCGAGAATTCCACTCGGTCGAACGGCCGGAGTTTGGCAACGATGTCTGAGAGCGCGCTGTCCTTTGGGATCAGCGTATGCTCGCGCATGTCCGAGTCGTCGTTCCAAAAATTAGTGATCATTAGCTCTCCGCCGACTCGAACCGTAAGACCCAGATCACCCTCGCGTGTCCCATTAACAACTCTGACTTCACCAACCCAGTGGTCGGCAATTCCGCCGGGGACCGCAGCACGTATCGTTTCACGCACTTGCTGAATGATTCGCGCTCGATCGCTGTCATCCGAGGTTGACGATAGCGCTTCCCCGGCACTCCGATGCGCCAGGAGGTAGTTTTTTTGAGCCAAGGGCATCATCGCGTTTAACGCTGCGTCGTCATGCTGCTGGGAGATGAAGACGAGGAACCTGAATGCTAATACGGAAATGAGGACGAAAGCGACGGAGAGAGCGAGAGCGAGACCCAAGACGCGAAACTTCATTTGGCCGCTCCCGAGGCTTTCTGAGCTGATGATGGTGTGAGCGAATAAGAGAGGCAACTGTCGCGGGCCAGGATCGATTTGCGGGACGACCGACGTTCGTCCGTCGCCTCCCTTGTGCAGCCTTCCTCAGATCGGGCAATGTATCGCTCGACGGCTCTTGAAGGCGGATCTCGGAACCAGCACAGAACAACAAGAGCAGTGAGGCCAGGAGTGGTTGTTTTACAATTGGTTAGGTGGTCCGGAGTGAATGTCCTCCCCTGGGCACCACTCGCGGCACCGCCGTGAGCGTTACGCTGCATCACGGAGATCTGCCGGCCGGACTATCGTTCGGCCCGGCGGTCGCCGTCGATACCGAGACGATGGGGTTGAATCTCCAGCGCGACCGGCTCTGCGTCGTCCAGCTCTCAGCCGGCGACGGAAACTCCCATCTCGTCCAGCTGCCCAAGGGTGAGTACGACGCGCCCCATCTCAAGGCGCTGCTGGCCGACAAGTCGGTCCTCAAGATCCTGCATTTCGCCCGGTTCGACATCGCCATGGTGGCGGAATGGCTGGGCGTGGTGATGCAGCCGGTCTACTGCACCAAGATCGCGTCGCGGCTGATCCGAACCTTCACGGACCGGCACGGGCTCAAGGATCTGTGCAAGGACCTGCTCAACATCGATCTGTCCAAGCAGCAGCAATCTTCCGACTGGGGCGCCGACGAGCTCACCGAGGAGCAATTGCGCTATGCCGGGTCGGACGTGCTCTATCTGCACCAGCTGAAGGCGAAGCTAGACCCGATCCTGGCCCGGGAAGGCCGTGCCGAGCTGGCCCAGGCCTGCTTCGACTTCCTGCCGGCGCGCGCGCTGCTCGACCTCGAAGGCTGGCCGGAGTTCGACATTTTCGCCCACTGACGGCCGGTCGGCGTGGCGGAAACGCGGGTTGCGCCGTGAAGCCTCATCCCTTATGGTCCGCGCCGCTTCGCGCCCGGGATCCGGGCTGGCAAGCCGCCTTAGCTCAGCCGGTAGAGCATCGCATTCGTAATGCGAGGGTCGCGTGTTCGAGTCACGCAGGCGGCACCACCCGCCATGATGCTCCAGCTTGCCGTGTCCGCCCGCGCCGTAGAAGGAGAAGCCTGGAATGTCAGTCGAGGAAGAACTGGCCGCGCTCAAGCAGCGCCTGTCCCAGGTCGAGCACGAGCTTGCGGTCCAGCAGGACATTCATCAGATCCGGCGATCCAGTACACCTACGGATATTTCATCGACAAATCCCAGTACAACGAGGTCGTCGACCTGTTCGCCGATGATGGCGAGGTCTGGTTTCTCGGCGGCATCTACAGGAAGAAGGCTGGCGTTCGCCGTCTGTACATCGAGCGGTTCCAGCGGCTCTTCACCCAGGGGCATAACGGCCCGCGCTACGGCTGGCTGCTCGACCACCCGCAGCTTCAGATGGTCATCGACGTGGCGCCCGATCGTGCCGGCGCGAAGGTGCGCGGTCGCTCGACGATGCAGGCGGGCCTGCACGAGACCGCCGAGGGCCAGCAGCGCGCCTGGTGGGAGGGCGGCATCTACGAGAACGAGTATGTCCGCGAGAGCGGCGTCTGGAAGATCCAGGCGCTCCGCTACTTCCCGTTCTGGCATGGCAGCTTCGACGAGGGCTGGGCGAAGACCAAGATCGACTT
>DATGFU010000257.1:0-2214 GCA_035308865.1 Allostellaceae bacterium
CCTGCGGACGGGCGCTCACTACCTCGACCTCGGGGGCGAGTGGCCGGTGTTCCTCGATCTGATGGACGCCGACGCCGACGCGAAGGCGGCCGGCATCATGGTCATGCCAGGCGTCGGCCTCACCATCGTCGCGACGGACTGCCTGCTGGCGATGGCCGCCAAGCGGTGGCCCGACACCGTGCGGCTGCGCCTTGGCGTCTCGCGGGCCCAGGTGATCACGCGCGGATCGGTGGAGAGCGCCGCGCGCCTGGCCAGCCCGGATGTCCTCATTCGCCGGTCGGGCCGGCTCGAGCGCGCGCCGGCCGGCCGCCTCGCCCACGCCTTCGACTTTGGCGAAGGTCTCGTCGAGACCACGGCGATGAGCTGGGCCGACGCTGTGACCGGGGAGTTCACCACCGGGGTCGGCGATATCGAGGTCTTCTCGGAGCTGGGCGTTCCGGGGCGCGGCGCCTACCGCGCGGCGGGGATAGCGATGCGGCTGGGCGGCGCGGACCTCTGGCGCCGGGCAGGCCAGGCGATGGCCGCGACCTGGCCGGTCGGCCCGTCGCCCGAGGCCCGACACGGATGTCGGTTCGTCATGGTGGTCGAGGCGCTCGACGCCTGGCGCCGACCCAGGCGGCTCAGCATGAGGACGTTCGACGGCTACACCACCAGCGTGATCACCGCGGCGGCGGCCGTCCGGCGGGTGCTCGATGGCGCGCACCCGTCCGGCTTCCAGACTCCGGCTCGCGTGTTCGGCCCGGAGTTCATCCTCGAGGCAGGCGCCGGGACGCTGGAAGAGCGCCAGGGCGCACGCGATGGGGCGGCGGCATGATCCCTTACGTCCAGTCCGCCGCCAGCCAGGAAGTCCCGCCGCCCTATCACTTCCCCGGCGTGAAGGTGAACGCGTTCGTCTGGGACGCGCCGATGGCGGCCATCCAGAAGTATTGCGATCTCTACTTCAACCTGCGGTCCGACCGCGAACGTGGCTTCGTCTACAAGCCGGCGGCTTTCTGGCCCTACGCCACGCTGCTGTTCCTCGAATACCCGGTAATGATCAGCGCCGGGCGCAAGCCCGAGAAGATCGGCGGCCAGGTCCCTTATTCGGACCGAGGAATCATCAGCCAGACCGAGGTGTTCGTCGCGGTTCCAGTGGTCAGATACGGCATCGGGCCGGTCAGATTGGCGCTCGAAAGCACGGTGGAATGGGCGCTGCCCTTCATCGTGGTGGGCAACCCGATGTCCTGCGTCTGCGGCCGGGAGATGCTCGGCATGGGCAAGCCGCTGGCCGACATCGAGACTGGAGAGAGCGTCTTTCCCGGCAGCTTCAGGGGATCGGTCACGCTGCCCGGCTGGCCCACGCTCGAAGCCGGCGTACAGCAGAAGATGATGCCCTTTCTGGAAGTCACGACCGCGCCCGTCATGCCGACGTTTCGCGGTTCGGTCGAGGAGGACTCGCTCTGGAGCCTGCTGCGGAGCCGCGAAGCAAGCTCGATGCTCGACAGCCTGGCCGGCGCGCTCGGCGCGGTCGACGACGCCTCCTACGGCATGCTGCCGACGACGATGCGGACGGTGTCGCTGAAACAGATCCGCGACGCGCGGCATCCCGACCGGGCGCTCTATCAGGCGCTGGCGACCTGCCGGTCTGCCTACTCGAACTTCGACAACTTCCGTTTCTACAACGAGCGCGATGTCGACATCGCGTTCCACGACCAGGGCAGCTTCGGCGAGATCCTGCGGGTGTTCCTCGATCTGCCGGGGGCGCCCACGGGAGAAATACATCGGGTCAAGCCGAAGGCGGCTTACAGCTTCACCGCCGACATCGAGTTTGACGAGATGCGCACCATCTTCACCTTTCCGGTCGACCGGGGCCCTGGCCTCGCGCCGGTGCCGGAGACGCGCGACATCGTCTCCCGGTGGCTGCGGCCCTGGCGCGGCTTCTTCTTCGGTCAGCCGCCGTCATGAACCCCTTCGTCGAGTCTTTCGCGACCCACCAGTTGCTGCCGCCCTGGGTGGCCATCGGCGGCCGGTCCTGGTCCTTCGTGGTGCGAACCGAAGAGCGCCACGTCCGCGCCTATCTTGAGACTTACTTCAACGGCGGCTATCCCGACCGAGCGCCGTTCTTCTACGCACCGATGCCAGATCCGCAGCTGGGCCTGCTGGTCGCCGCTCAACGACCCAACGTGTCGAGCCAGTATCCCGGCCAACCTGTGGGATGGGACACGATCAGCTACT
>DATGFU010000258.1:0-8778 GCA_035308865.1 Allostellaceae bacterium
ATGAACGCGTACAGCGAGCGCAGCGTGGCCATCCGCTGCCAGATGTCGCCGGGGATCTTCGCGGCCAGCGAGCGCTTGCCGTGCACCACCTCGTCGTGGCTGATCGGGAGCACGTAGTTCTCGCTCCAGGCGTACACGCCCGCGAACGTCATCTGCCCGTGGTGATACTGCCGGTGCACCGGCTCGTGCGCGACGTACGACAGTGTGTCGTTCATCCAGCCCATGTTCCATTTGAAGCCGAAGCCGAGCCCGCCGACATAGGTCGGCCGCGACACCATCGGCCAGGCGGTCGATTCCTCGGCGGCGGTGGTCGCGCCGCTGCCCTCGCCGAACACCAGCTCGTTCATCCGCCGCAGAAAAGCGATCGCCTCGAGGTTCTCGCGCCCGCCGAAGGCGTTGGGGATCCAGTCCCCGGCCTCGCGGCTGTAATCGAGATAGAGCATCGAGGCGACGGCATCGACCCTGAGCCCGTCGATATGGAACTGCTCGAGCCAGGAGAGCGCGTTGGCGATGAGGTAGTTCACCACCTCACGCCGGCCGAAATTGAAGATCAGCGTGTTCCAGTCGCGATGGATCCCCTGCCGCGGATCGGCGTGCTCGTAAAGATGCGTCCCGTCGAACCAGCCGAGCCCGTGCTGGTCGCTCGGGAAATGCGCCGGCACCCAGTCGGTCCACACGGCAAGGCCCGCAGCATGGCACGCATCGATCAGCGCGCGGAAATCGTCCGGCGTGCCGAAGCGGCTGGTCGGCGCGAACAGGCCGAGCGGCTGGTAACCCCAGGATCCGTCGAACGGGTGCTCGGAGATCGGCAGGAATTCCAGATGGGTGAAGCCCATCCAGGCGGCATAGGGCACCAGCTCCTCGGCCAGCTCTCGATAGGTGAGCCACCGGCCGCCCTCCTCGGGCCGCCGGCGCCACGAGCCCAGATGCACCTCGTAGATCGAGATCGGGGCCTCGCGCTGGTTGACCCGGCCGCGCTCGCGCACCCAGGTCTCGTCGCGCCATTGATGCGCTGACGGCGCCGTGACGATCGAGGCGGTGCTCGGCCGCAGCTCCATCGCCGCCGCATAGGGATCCGCCTTGAGCGGCAGCAGCGTGCCGTCGGGGCCGTGAATCTCGAACTTGTAGGGCTGGCCGGCGGCGATGCCCGGCAGGAACAGGTCCCAGAACCCGGAGCCCGGATGAAGCCGCATCGGGTGCCGGCGCCCGTCCCAGTCATTGAACGCGCCCACCACTGCGACCGCTCGGGCATTGGGTGCCCAGACGGCGAACCCCACGCCCTCGATACCGTCCATCGTCATCGGCCGCGCGCCGAGCTTCTCCCAGGCACGGAGATGGCTGCCTTCCGCCAAGAGGTAACGGTCCATCTCGCCCAGCACCGGTCCGAACCGGTAGGGATCCTCGATCTCGACCTCGCCCTGGTCTGTGGTCGCCTTCAACCGATAGCCGAAGCGCTTGCGGCGGCCGACCGCGCCGCCAAAGAGCCCGGCCTTGTCCAGCTGGCGCAACGGAACCGCCTTGCCGGTCAGTGCATCGACGACGGCGACCGCGCCCGCCCAGGGCAGGAATGTCCGGACGACGAGGCCGCCATCCTCCTCGTGCATGCCGAACACGGCGAAAGGGTCGCCGAGCGAACCGCTCTGCAGGCCTTCCAGGATCGATTCTGGCATGGTGTCGCCTTCGCCGTCGCCGGGTCCGCCACGATAGCGGCGCTCCGGGCAATGGGAAGGGGCATCCCTGTGTGTCTCAGGCGTCAGAAATGCGAAGCCCCGCGCCCTGGGAAGGACGCGGGGCCGCGTGGGCCGGGGGCCAGCAGGTCAGGGAAGCGGGCACCAACCCTGACGGCGCCGACACTCCACCCCGGCGAACACCGGTGTTCTACAGATGCAGGATCGAGGTCCCGTGCGTGATCATCATCAGGCCGGCGCCGGCGTTGGTCAGCATCAGCACGATCCGCGCCCAATACTGGCCCGGCAGCTCGGCACGTTCGATCTTCTGCAGTCGCCCCTGGTAGTGCTCGTACATTCCTTCCGCGAGAACGACGCGGAACCGAATATAGGTCATCAAGACCATCGCCGCACCAAAGGCCACGAAAAGCATGCTATTGTATGACATCGCCCGTCTCCTGCATAAAGGGCTTACATCATTTGCCCGATGGGAAGAATATCGGACAGGCAACGGCCGGATTCAACAACTATCGCTTCGGATTTTGGCAAAGTACTGAGAGAATTTGGAAGAACTCCGCGACGAATTTGTCGAAACTATTCGATAAATTTGTGAGAATTATCACCTTGACACAGCAGACCCGATAGGTTGATAATCGGTTCCATCAACGGAGCCCCCGTGTCCGACCTTTACCGCCCTGAATTCACCGACGCCGAGAAAGCCCGCGAGTGGCTTGAAACCGAGCTGTGGCCGAATGGTCCCGTGTGCTCGCACTGTGGCGTGGTGAACGAAGCGACACGGCTTGAGGGTGTGCGTTCGAAGCCGAGCAAGACGAACCCGCAGGGCAAGCCGGTCAATGGGCTCTACCAGTGTAACGCCTGCCGCGCTCAGTTCACGGTGATGGTCGGGACGCTGTACGAGCGTTCGCACATTCCGCTCAACAAGTGGCTGGCCGCGACGCACCTGATCATGGCGTCGAAGAAAGGCATGTCCTCTCTGGAGATCGGACGCTTGCTCGGCATCTCGAAAAAGAGCGCCTGGTTCCTGACCCACCGCATCCGCGGGAGCCTGCGTCCGACCGACACGCTTCCGCCGCTCGGTGGCGAGGGGAAGGTTGTCGAAGCCGACGAGACGTATATCGGCGGCAAAGAACTGACCAAGCACGCCAACAAGCGCCTCAACGTTCGCGGCGGTGGTGGCGGAAAGGCCGCTGTCGTGGCGCTGGTCGAGCGTGAAGGCGGAATGCGCTCGTTCCATCTGCCGAAGGTGGACAGCAAGACGCTCCGCCCGATCCTGACCGCCCATATCGAACGCAAGTCGTACCTGATGACGGATGAGAGCGTGGTCTACACGAAGGTTGGCCGCGAGTTCGCGGGCCACGGCACCGTGATCCACAACAAGGGCGAATATGTCCGCGGCGGGTTCTGTCTGGTACACGAACACGGCCGAGGGGTTCTTCGCGATCCTCAAGCGCGGCATCACGGGCACGTTCCACCACGTGTCCCAACAGCACTTGTCGCGCTATCTCGCCGAATTCGACTACCGCTACAACAACCGCTCGGCCCTCGGGATCGAGGATCACCAGCGTATGCAGAAGTCGATCAAGGGCATCGTCGGAAAGCGCTTGACCTATCGGCGGACTAACGGGCGAGCCGAAGCCGCCGAAGCCCGCGCGTAAGGAGCGCGATCGTCCGAAGTTCGATCCGCCGGGAAAGCCCCAACTAACGCTTCCGGGGCTGTTCGACGACGACGGAATCCTCGGAAGCCTTCGGCTTGATTCGGTGCATGGGGCCGCGCTTTGCGGCCAGATGCACAGCCTGCCGGAACCGCTCATAGCCGTCCGGACGCAGCTCGATCTCGGCCGACGGGGGATCTTCGCTGGCAGGTGGCCGCTGTCGTGTCATTCAATGAAGTGTGGGATGTCGGCCGAGCACTTCAAGCTCAATCCGATGGATCGCCGCCCTTTCGTCACCTTCATAGATCGGCATTGCGGCGAGTCGATTCCCCGCACGCTGCCGCATCCTTCTCGACACAGACCCTTCCTTGTCTAGCAAGGCGATGACTGAACACGGAACCTGTGCCTCGTATGTGGCGGCCATCTGCGCGACAACGGCTTCAAGCAAGCGCTGCTCCGACATTGCGAGGAAGACGGCAACAGGATCTCTCCCGGCCGCTTCAATGATGAGGTCAGCATGAAACTCGACGCCATGCGCAATCGGCGCGTTCTCGTTGATGGATGCCCTTGTCCCGAGAGAATCCCTGAGTGCCTTGATGGCGTCCTCCCGAAACGTGCTCGCGACCCGCTCTGGCGTGAGGAGGATAATGTCCTGGAGACGCAGAAGCAGGGCAACAAATCGCAGAGCGGCTTGGGGGATATCATCCTGCTTTAGCGGAGCGGTCTTCAGTTCCCCGCGATCGACATCGAATGTGGCTCCGTATTCCTGCATCATCGCATCAAGCGCTTCTCGCCTTGTCTGGGTCTCAAGATCGGCGCCAGCCGCTTCGATCAATGGAATCGTTGTTCCGTCATCCTCCAAGCGATAGCGATTCATCGAGTCGGGACCGACCACGTAGAAGCCGACCGGCTCGCCGTCGGAGAAATCGAAGGCGGTGCTGACCGCCAGGCCGGCCGGCACGGCACGGACCGTCAAATGGCCGCAGAACGCCTTGCACAACTCCTCCTTCACAGGAACTTCCCTTCGGTCTTGTGAAGGCGGAAAAACCCCGCGGCCGCCTCCAAAGCATGGTCGTCATTCTCGACCCCGAACGTAACACGAGCGCCACGCTGGTAGCTCCGTGCCTTTGGCATGCGCCTCTGCCATGGTCCGATTAGGACGCCGCTCGGGATCTGGAGGATGTCGCCGCAGGCGGCGGTGACGTGCCAGCCGGGATGCGTGCCATGAAATTCATATGAGGCAATCACCGAGAGATCGCGGTCGTCCTCCCGAGCTAGGATGGCGCGGTATTGCTCTTTCTCCAGGCTATAGACGAGCAGCACTCGGAACATGTGCCCGACGGCCTGGAAGCGGATGAGGCGCCAGCGATACGCGCTCCCAAACTGGAGCGAACGGCCTCGCCTCCGGGAGAGCGGAAAGACCGCGGGGGTCATGCCGCCCGTCTGCCATTTCCCCCACTCCAGGGCGGTCTTTTGGGCGCCGCGAACATCCTGTGCTCGTACCACGCACAAACGATACCATATTTTCGTACCGCTGTGTCAAGGTGATAATTCCCAAATTTGTCGATAACTCCGCGGCGCGTGAGCGAACCCACTCACCGGCCCCGCGGACCGGCGCGCCAGGGCACGACGAAGCCCATCCCGTCGTGGCTGCCATAGACCGCTTCGATGCCGTAGACGGCGGCCAGCGCCGCCGGCGTCAGCGTCTCGGTCGGGGTCCCGGCGGCAGCCACCCGACCGCGCGACAGCAGCAGCAGCCGATCGCAGGTGCGGAGCGCGTGGGTGAGGTCGTGCAGGATCACCGCGACGCCGCTGCCGGCATCGGCCAGGCTGCGCAGCTGGTCCAGCAGGTCGAGCTGATGCCCCGGATCGAGGGCGAGGGTCGGCTCGTCGGCGATGAGATAATCCGCCTCCACCGCCATCGCCCGCGCGAAGAGCGCCCGCGCCCGCTCGCCGCCCGAGAGGGTGGTCACGACCCGGTCGGCGAAACCCTCCATGTCGACGGCCGCGAGCGCCCGGTTGACCGCGGCATGGTCGGCCGGCCCGGCGCGCTCACGATGCGGCAGGCGGCCGAGCGAGACGACCTGCCGGACCGACACGGCGCTCTCGGCGGTGCCGCCTTGCGGCAGGTAGGCAATGCGCTTGGCCCGGTCCCAGCGGTCGAGACGGGCGAGCTCGGCGCCGTCCAGCGCCACCCGCCCGCGCGCCGGCCGCTCCAGCCCGGCCAGCACGCGCAGCAGCGTGCTCTTGCCGGCGCCGTTCGGGCCGACGATGCCGACCACCTCGCCCGGCCGTACGGTCAGCGAGACCTCCGTCAGCAGGCGCTTGTCGCCGCGCCTGACCTCGATTCCGGTCGCTTCAAGCATCGCCGGATCTCAGCCGCAGCAGCAATGCCAGGAAGAGCGGCGCACCCAGCATCGAGGTGACGACGCCGAGCTTGAGCTCCGCGGCGGTCGGGAGCAGCCGCACCAGGATGTCGGAGGCGAGCACCAGCGCCGCACCGCCCGCCGCCGAGGGCCACAGCAGCCGGCTCGGCTGATGCCCGACCAGCGGCCGCAGCAGATGCGGCACCGCCAGCCCGACGAAGCCGATCGTGCCGGCGACCGCGACGCCGGGACCGACGGCGAGCGCGGTGCCGACGACGACGAGGCCGCGGGTGCGCCGGACGGAGAACCCCAGGCTCTGGGTCACCCCCTCGCCGAGCACGAGCGCGTCGAGCGCCTGGCCGGACCGCGCCAGCAGGAGGATCCCCACCACGACGGGCGGCACGGCCAGCCAGACATGGTCGAGGCTGCGGTCGTTGAGCGAGCCGAGGAGCCAGAACACCAGCTCCGCGATCGCAAAGGGACTCGAGGACAGGTTGAGCGCCAGCGCCGTCAGCGCGGCGGCGAGGCTGTTGATCCCGGCGCCGGCCAGGATCAGCGTCAGCGTCCCGGCATCGCGGCCGCACAGGACGAAGAGGAGGCAGACCGCGACGAGCCCGCCGGCCACGGCGCCCAGCGGCAAGGCCAGCGGCAGCGCGCCGGCGAGGCCAGAGTAGAAGGCGAGCACCGCGCCGAGACCCGCCGTGCTCGACACGCCGATCACGCTGGGATCGGCCAGCGGGTTGCGCAATAGGCCTTGCAGCGCCGCCCCCGCCATGCCGAGCCCGGCGCCGATCACCACCGCCAGAAGCGCCCGCGGTAGGCGGATCTGCTGGACGATCAGCGTGTCGGCGGCGCTGCCGTGCCCGACGAGCCCGCCCAGCAGCCGTCCCGGCGACAGCCCCACCGGCCCCAGCGCCAGGGAGGCACAGAACAGCGCCAAGGCCAGGAGCGCCAGGCCGGGCGCCACGGCGGTGCGGGGGCCGGTCATTGTGGCCGCCACCCCCACCCCGGCCCTCCCCCGCTCCGCGGGAGAGGGAGATCAAAAGCCCTCTCCCGCTTGCGGGGGAGGGTTGGGTGGGGGTGCGTCCGCATCTTCACTCTCACCGCCCCTTCAGCGGCAGCACGCAGCCCGCCGCGACCAGCACGACTCGATCCGCCAGCGCCGCAATGGCTTGGTGGAGGCGCCCGGTCTCGTCGACGAAGCGGCGGCTCAGCGGATCGGCGGCCACGAGCCCCATGCCGACCTCGTTGCTGACGAGAACGGTCTCGCCCGGCAGGCCGGGCAGTGCCTGCAGCAACGCCGCCTGTTCAGCCGCCTGCGGCGACAATTCCGCCAGGAGCAGGTTCGTGATCCAGAGCGTGAGGCAATCGACCAACAGGAACCGGTCGGGCCGGGCCTCGCGGACGAGCGTGTCGGCGAGCCGGATCGGCTCCTCGACCGTGCGCCAGCTCGCCGGCCGACGCATACGGTGATGGGCGATGCGCGCTGCCATCTCCTCGTCGCCCGCCGCGCCGGTCGCGATGTAGACGACGGAGCGGCCGGCGGACTCCGCCTCCCGCGCCATGGCTTCGGCATGGGCGCTCTTGCCCGACCGGGCGCCGCCGAGGATGAGCGTCAGCATCGCGCCCAGCCCGCCCCCTCTCGGCGGAGCCCGATCACCGCGCCGAAGGGGATGTCGAGCTCCGGCAGGCGCCGCGACTCCGGGCCAACGGCAAGCGCCAGCGCCGCCCGGATCGGGCCGGCATGGGTGACGATCGCAGTGTCCCGATCATCCGTGAGCGCGTCCAGCGCCACCGCGACGCGGGCCGACAGGGCCCCGTAGCTCTCGCCGCCGGGCGGCGCCAGCGTCCAGTGATCCGCCGCCCAGGGATCGCTCTCCGCGCGGGGAATGTCGTTCCAGGCACGGCCCTCCCAGGCGCCGAAATCGAGCTCCTGCCATCGGTCGTCGTCTATCGCGGGCAGGCCGCGACATTCCGAGAGATGCATGGCGACGCGGCGGCAGCGCAGCGCCGGGCTGGTGCGGAGCGACGCGATCAGCGGCAGGCGCCCGGCGATGTCGGCCAGCGCGGCCACGGCGGGCTCGCGCAGCGCCACGTCCTGCCGCCCGTAGCAGGTGCCGGGGAGGACGGCGACCGCGGGGTGCCGGATCAGCCAGAGGATCACGCGAGCACGCCGAGATAGAAGGCGATCTCGCTTGCCTGCTGGATGGCACCGAGGCAGTCGCCGGTGTACCCGCCGATCCGCCGCCGGCAGAGCCAGGCGAGCGCCAGGGCGACGGCCGAGGCCGCTAGCGCCGCGGGAACGGCGCCCCGCCACACGAGGAGCAGCGGGAGGAGCCCGCAGGCGCCGGCCACGACCATGCCCGCCGTGCCGAGCGAGACCGTTGCCGGCTTCGGCGCGCCGCCGTCGCTCCGCGCGTAGGGCAGGCCGCGCATCGCCGCCAGGGTCAGCAGCCGGCTGAAGGCGTGGGCCGCGAGCAGGGCGGGAAAGACCCTGTACTGGGCGAGCGAGGCGAGCGCCGCGAAGCGGAGGATCAGCGCCAGCACGAGGCCCAGCACGCCGTGGCTGCCGAGCCGCGGATCCTTCATGATCTCCAGCGTCGCCTCGCGGTCGCGCGCCACGAAGAAACCGTCGCAAAAATCGGCGAGCCCGTCCTCGTGGAATCCGCCCGTCAGCGCCGCGCCAGCCGCCATCGCCACGGCCACCGCGACCGGCGCCGGCCACAGCACCGCGGCCAGCAGATAGGCGGCGCCCGTTGCCAGGCCGACGAGAATTCCGACGAGCGGCAGGTAGCGGATCGAGCGGTCGAGCCGCTCCTGGGAGAAGCTGACGCCGCCGGGCCAGGGCAGCCCGGTGAAGTAGCGGAGCGCCGCCCGGATGAGAAGCAGCTCCTCGGCCAGCGGCGCGCTATGCTGCTTCTGCTCAGCCATCGGATCTCCCCGCCACGCCGGCCTCGTCGAAGCTGGCCATCTCGTTGAGGAAATTCACCGCAGCCTGCAGCAGCGGATAGGCAAGCGCCGCGCCGGTGCCTTCGCCGAGCCGCATGTCGAGCTGCAGCAGCGGCTCGCCGC
>DATGFU010000259.1:0-4280 GCA_035308865.1 Allostellaceae bacterium
CGTGTCGGCGATGCTCGAGTTCTTGGGCCCCGTCACCGCCGCCGAAACCTCCCCCGCACCCGCGGGAGAATCTGGGGGCGGGAGTCTATCCGCACCGCTCTTTCCCTAGGAGAGTTCCTGATGCTCGCCTTGTTGCGGACACGTCGCTTCCTGCCGCTCTTCCTCACCCAGGCGTTGGGCGCGCTCAACGACAACATCTTCCGGAACGCGCTGGTCGCCCTGGTAATGATCCGGCACCTGGATCCGACGCTGATCCTGCTGACCGGCGGACTGCTCTTTCTGCCCTATGCGCTGTTCTCGCTGACCGCTGGGCAGCTTGCCGACCGCTTCAACAAGGCAATGTTGATGCGGCTTACCAAGGTCTTCGAGCTGCTGCTGATGTTCGTCGCCCTCTGGGGGTTCTGGATCGACAGCGTGACCGTGCTGATGGCGTTCATGTTCGGCGTCGGCGTGCAGGCGGCGTTCTTCGGGCCGCTCAAATACGGTATCCTGCCCGACCACCTGACCGAGCAGGAGCTGGTCGGCGGCAACGCGCTGGTCGAGGCCGGCACCTATGTCGCCATCATGGTGGGCACGATCGCCGGCAGCTGGCTGGTGGCGCAGAGCCACGGAACGTCGCTCGTCCCCGCTCTCGGCATCGCGGTCGCCGCGGCCGGTCTCGTGGCGTCGTGGTACGTGCCGCCGACCCGGCCAGCCGCGCCCGATCTCAGGATCTCCTGGAACGCCCCGCTGGAAACGTGGCGTCTCGTTCGCCTGGCAACCCGGAACCGACCCGTCTGGCTGTCGATCCTGGGGCTGAGCTGGTTCTGGACGTTCGGCCTGATCGTGCTCTCCGAACTGCCGGAGATCGTGAACGGGCTTAAGGCCGAAGAGCTCGTGTTCACGGTGCTGCTGACGGTGTTCGCCGTCGGCGTCGGCTGCGGCTCGATCCTCGTGGGCCGGCTCCTCAAGGGCGATATCTCGGCTCGCCACGTGCCGTTCGCGGCGGTCGGACTGACCGTCTTCGCCGTCGATTTCGCGTTTGCCTGCTGGTCGGCCGGCGACGGGATGACCACGGTCGGCGGCCTCGTCTCGCACGTCGCCGGTTGGCGGATGCTCGCCGACCTCTTCCTGCTCGCAATGTGCGGCGGCATCTATTCCGTGCCGCTTTTTGCGATCCTGCAGGATTTGTCGGCACCGGAGCTGCGGGCCCGCATGGTCGGCGCGTTCAACATCATGAACGCGATCTTCGTCGTCATCGGTGTGATCATCGCCTGGATCATCGCGGAGGCGGGCGTCTCCCCGGCCGGCGTTCTGGTCGTCGCGGCGGCGGTCAATTTCGGCGTCGCCGTCTACATCGCCACCCTGCTGCCGCAGGACATCCTGCGCGCCATCGTCCGCCACTATTTCGCGTTCTTCCACGGCGTCGAGATCCGCGGCATCGAGCATTTCCGCGAAGCGGGACCGCGCCGGGTGGTGGTGATCAACCATCTGAGCTTCCTCGACGGCATCTTCGTCGCCGCCCACCTGCCGGGCGAGGTGACCTTCGCCGTCAACACCCAGATCGCCCAGCGCTGGTGGGCCAAGGCCGTGCTGTCGCTGGTGAAGCGGTTCGAGGTCGATCCGGCGAACCCCTACGCCGTGAAGGCGATGATCAAGACCGTGCGCGAGGGCACGCCGCTCGCCATCTTTCCGGAAGGCCGGCTGACCCGCACCGGCGCGCTGATGAAGATCTACGAAGGCGCCGGCACGGTTGCCGACCGGGCCGATGCCGAGGTGATCTCGGTCCGCATCGACGGGCTGCAATTCACCCGTTTTGGCTATATGGGCCGGAAGCTCCGGCAGCGCTGGTTCCCCAAGGTGACGATGGAGGTGCGGCCGCCGGTGCGGCTGGCGATCGATCCGGCGCTCCGCGGCCGGGCACGCCGCCAGGTGGTGGCGACGCAGCTGCAGACGCTGATGATCGAGACCGCCTTCGCCACCAGCGACACCGACCGCACGGTCTTCTCTGCCATCCTCGGTGCCGCGAGACGCTTCGGTGCTGCCTCTGTCGCGGTGGAGGATGTCGAGCGCCGGCCGCTCACCTATCGCAAGCTGCTGCTGGGCGCGGTCGTGCTGGGGCGCCGTCTCGCCCGGCCGTCCGCCCCGGGCGAGGTGGTCGGATTGCTGCTGCCCAATGCCAATGCGACGATCGCCGTGCTGGTCGGGCTCTGGGCCTTCGGTCTGGTGCCGAAACCGCTCAATTTCAGCGCCGGGCCCGACGCGATGCTCGCCACCTGCCGCGCCACCGGGGTGCGCCGCATCGTGACCTCCCGCCGCTTCGTCGAGCGCGGCAAGCTGGAGAAGACCGTTGAGCGACTGGCGGAATCCCACGAGATCGTGTGGCTGGAGGATTTCCGCGGGCGGATCGGCGCGCTGGCCAAGCTGCGCGGCCTCGTCGACGTGGCGCTGGCACGCCGCCTGCCCGGCGCCGAGGGCGATCCCGACGGGCCGGCCGTGGTGCTCTCGACCAGCGGGTCGGAAGGATCGCCGAAGGCGGTGCTGCTCAGCCACCGCAACCTGATCGCCAACTGCGCCCAGACTGCCTCGGTACTGGACTTCACCCCGGCCGACCGGGTGCTCAACGCGATGCCGATCTTCCACGCCTTCGGGCTGACGGCGGGAACGGTGCTGCCGCTGATCTACGGCGTGCCGTCCTTCCTCTATCCCTCGCCGCTCCACTACAAGATCGTGCCGGAGCTGATCTACGACAACGACACGACCATCGTCTTCGGCACCGACACCTTCCTCAACGGCTGGGCGCGCTTCGCGCACCCCTACGATTTCTACGCGGTGCGCTACATTTTCGCCGGTGCGGAAAAGGTGCGGGAAGCGACGCGGCGGCTCTATTCCGACCGCTTCGGCGTGCGGCTTCTCGAAGGCTACGGCGCCACCGAGACCGCGCCTGTGCTGAGCTTCAACACGGCGATGCACAACCGCTTCGGCTCGGCTGGGCGGTTCCTGCCGGGCATCGAATGGCGGCTGGAGCCGGTGCCCGGGGTCGAGGAGGGCGGGCGCCTGCATGTCCGCGGCCCCAACATCATGCTGGGCTACATGCGTGCGGCGGCGCCCGGCGTGATCGATCCGCCGGAAGACGGCTGGTACGACACCGGCGATATCTGCCGCGTCGATCCAGACGGGTTCCTCTACATCCTCGGCCGCGCCAAGCGCTTCGCCAAGATCGCCGGCGAGATGGTCTCGATGGCCTCGGCCGAGGCGCTCGCCATGGCATTGTGGCCCGACGCGATGCACGCCGTCATCGCGGTCCCCGATCCGCGCAAGGGCGAGGCGCTGGTGCTGGCGACCACCGCCGACGCGGCCGACGCTGCCGCCCTGCTGGCCGCCGCCCGCGAACGCGGCGTACCCGAGATCCAGGTGCCGCGGATGATCCGGGTGGTGGCCGCGCTGCCGCTGCTGGCAACCGGCAAGACCGATTATCCGGCGGTGCAACGGATGGTGGCGGAGACGGCGACGGCGGAGGCCTAGCGGCCGGCGGACTATCGTCCGCCCTACGGGGGCGTGCAGGGCGGAAAAGCGAGGCGCATTCCGCCACCGCGCTCGCCCTAAAGCTTTGACGCGACTGCGGCGCGGCGATACGCTGGGCGAACGACCGGTGATGGAGGGGCAGGTGACCGGGGCGACCGTGACGCGTGCGCAGCTCAGCGAGGCCATCTACCAGGAGGTCGGCCTCTCCCGCAACGAATCGGCCGATCTGGTCGAAAGCGTGCTCGGCGAAATCTCCGACGCCCTCGTCCGCGGCGAGGCGGTCAAGGTCTCGTCCTTCGGCAGCTTCACGGTGCGCAGCAAGGGCCAGCGCGTCGGCCGCAATCCCAAGACCGGCGAGGAAGTGCCGATCGAGCCACGCCAGGTGCTGGTCTTCCGGGCGAGCCACGTGCTCAAGGACCACATCAACGCGGCGCTGGCCAAGAAGGCCGGCAAGGCGCGCAGGCCGACGTGAGCGTCATCCGGGACAGCGTTCCGGATCCGACGGAGCCTGCCCGGCGCGTCGTCGCGAAATCCGCGACCGCCTTCCGCACGATCAGCGAGGTCGCCGACGAGCTCGACGTGCCGCAGCACGTGCTGCGCTTCTGGGAGACCAAGTTCCCGCAGATCAGGCCGCTGAAGCGCGGCGGCGGCCGGCGCTATTATCGCCCCGACGACGTCGAACTGCTGCGCGTCATCAAGCAGCTTCTCTACGGCGAAGGCTACACGATCAAGGGTGTGCAGAAGCTGTTCAAGGAGCAGGGCGCGCGCGCTGTGGC
>DATGFU010000260.1:0-2678 GCA_035308865.1 Allostellaceae bacterium
CACGGCTTCATGACGATCGCGAAGTCCGGCGCCATCCCGCGGTTGAGCAGGTTGAACAGGCCGTTGGACATGCCGGCGTGGTCGCGCGCGGCGATATCGACCGGCATGCCGCCATCCGCGAAACCGACATTGAGATCGCCCAGGAGCGGCACGCCGGCCTCGGCGATCGCGACCGCGATCTCGCAGAGCGTCGCCACCATCGCCTTGGGGTTCGACGAGCCCAGTCCGTAGACCCAGTCGCCCACCATCTTGGCGCTGGGCCGCAGATCGGCGAACTGCTCCGGCCCGGCCCACGGGAAATCGCTCGCGTCGCCCTCAAGATGCGTGTCGATCGGGGCGTAGAGCAGCAGGGTGGCCCCGCCGCCGGCGCCGCGGCGCTCCGCCAGCACGTTCCCGGTCCGCTCGCTCATCGGCCGGTACGACGATTTCAGGCCGGCCGCGGCCAGATAGGCGGCGACATATTCGCTCGCCCGGCGGGTCGCCCCGGTCGGGCTGTGGAGGTCGGTCAGCTCGAACAGCATCGTCCGGAGCCGTGCCGCGTCGAGCTTGGCGCAGGCCGCCTCGTACCAGCGCTGCTGATCGGGAGAGAAAGGGACCTGGACCGTGGGCTTCACGGGGCGCGTCTCCGTCAACGGGGCAAGGGAGTGGCCGATTCGGGAAACCGCCGCGGCAGCGCGATTCCGAGTCTGCGCAGATGGTCATGGGCGGCTTTGAGGCAGGCGCGGTCGCGCCCGGGCGGGCCGACGAACTGCAGCCCGAGCGGCAGGCCGGACGAATCCATCCCGCCGGGAAAGCCGAGACAGGGCGTGCCGAAGGCCGTCCAGAGCCGGTTGAACACCGGATTGCCCGTCGCCGCGAGGCCGACTGGCGCCGGTCCGGGCGCTGCGGGCGTCAGCAGCAGGCCGACCTCGCGGAACACCGTCTCCGACAGCTCGCGGCAGAGGCGCTGCCGCCTGAGCGCCTCGCGATAGGCCGGTTCCGCGATCGCGGCGCCGTCGTCGACCAAGCGTTTGAACGCGTCGCTGACCGCCTCGGGCCGGCGGACCCGGACGTCCCCGAGCTCCATGAAGGTTTCGCGCATGTGGATGATCGTCTGCGCCTCGATCAGCCGGTCGAACTCGGGCGGAAGCTCCCGTTCGACCACGGTCACGCCGACCCGTTCGAGCGACACGGCGACGGCGGCGAGCGCGGCGCGCATCGGTTCCGTCGCCGCCTCCCATGCCGGGCTGCGGCAGATCCCGACGACCGGCGGCAAGGCCTCGGCCGCTTCGCGGGCCTCGGGCGCAAGCACGGCGTCGAGCAGCAGGAAATCCTCGATCGAGCGCGCGAACAGGCCGAGCGTGTCGAGGTGCTCGGAGGTGCGCAGCACGCCCGCCGTCGGATAGCGGCCAAAGCTCGGCTTGAAGCCGAAGACGCCGCAGAAGCTCGCCGGCCGGATGACCGATCCCGCAGTCTGGGTGCCGAACGCGACCGGCACGTGGAAATCGGCGACCGCGGCGGCCGAGCCGCTGGATGAGCCGCCCGGCGTATGCGTCGGCGCAAGCGGATTCGCGGTCGGACCCGGATGGTAGGTCGCAAACTCCGTCGTGACGCATTTGCCGAGGATCACCGCGCCGGCCTCGCGCAGCCTCGCGACGGCCTCGGCATCCGCTGTCGGCTGCCGGTCGGCAAAGACGGCCGAGCCGTGCCGCGTCGGCATGTCCGCGGTATCGATGACGTCCTTCAGCCCGATCGGCACCCCGTGAAGCGGGCCGCGCCGTTGATCCTGGTCGCGATCCTTCGCCTGGCGCAGCGCCGCCTCCGGATCCACGAAAGCCCAGGCGTGGACCGTTGGCTCGCGCACGCCGATCCGGGTGAGGCAGGCCGCGACCAGCTCTTCCGACGAAAGCTCGCGCCGGCCGATCAGGCCGGCCGCCTCCGCGGCGCCCAACTGGCAGAGCGTGGTCTCGTCCATGGCGCTCACTTCACCAGCCGGTGACCGAACAGCATCGGCTGGTCGTAGGTCCGGATCTCCCAGTCCGTGCCGATCATCCGGCCGCCATAGCCGTATTCGATGCAGAAGCCCGACGGCGTGCGCATGTAGAACGACTGCATGTGGTCGTTCGAATGCTTGCCCATGTCGAGGAAGAGCGGCACGCCGCGGTCGCGGACGATGTCGAAGGCGTAACCGACATCGTCGAACGTCTTCGCCTCGATCATGACGTGATTGAGGTCGCCGTTCTTGAGCCCGCCCACCTCGTTCATGATGGCGAGCGAGTGGTGCCGCGGGTTGCAATGGAGGAACGTCGCGTCGTTCTCGTCCCAGATGATGTAGTCCGAGATCTTGAACCCCAGCGCCTCGCAGTAGAAATCCACCGCCGCGTGCGGATCGGTGGCGCTGAACACGACATGGCCGAGGCCCAGCCCCTTGGTGAGATAGCCCGAGATCCCTCGGGTCGGCGTGAACGGGACGTTGCAGGCCAGCGGACCGTAGAAGAGCTCGGTCCGCAGTTTCAGATGCGGCTCGGTGAAGTAGACGATCTCGCGCACCTTGCGGTCGTCCTTGAGCGCGGCGTCGCCGGCGGTCACCTCGATCCCCCGCCCACGCAGCCCGGCCACGAGTTCGTCCAGCGCCTCCAGCGTGTCGACTTCCCAGCCGACGCTGTGGATGCGGTCCTGGTCGGACCGGTAGAGGGTGA
>DATGFU010000261.1:0-3861 GCA_035308865.1 Allostellaceae bacterium
CACCTCGAAGGTGCATTCCGGCTCCCAGAGCGCCAGCCACTCGTCGAGCTTCCAGCGGTCGAGCAGGTCGGCCTCGCGGTAGACGAAATCCTCGACCGCGAGACGGGTCTCGTGAGCCGTCATTCTGCCGCCACCGCCTGCATCTGCGGCTGCCCGCCGGTCATCAGCTTGTCCCATTGGGTCCAGTAGGCGCGCATCTGCAGCTCGTTGTTGTATTTCGGATCGACCGTGCGCAGCGAGTTCTCGCCGACATGGAAGCCCTTGGAGATGTCGTTCCATTCGGCATCGCGGTTTTCGTAGCCGAGCTGGCAAAGCTCCAGCATCTCGACATCGTCGGGCGTGGCAAATCCGCCCGGCCCGAGGAAGGAAAGCGCACCCTCGATCCGCACCTTGCGCAGGAGCGGGCTCTCGTCCACCGGCCCGAACGCCCAGGCGCGCACCATCATCTCGTTATGCGCGACCGGGATGATGTTGCGCAGCAGGATGGTCTGCTGGTCGTTGATCACCGAGTTCGGGAAGATGATCATGTTGCGGTTGGTGTTGGCGATCAGGTCGCCGAGCTCCGGTCCTACGCGCGCATAGAGGTCGGCCTTCTTGGCCTCGATCTCCCGCGTCGCCTCCTCGCCCCAGTAGGGGAGGGGCTGCGCCAGCGGGCGGCCGGTCGGGATCCGCAGCTCGAAGCAGGCGTGCCCGTTGCCGAAGGACACGGCGCGACCGCCGATCTGGCTCAGATCGATGCCCTTGTTCACCGTCATCATGTATTCGACGTAGCTCGCATGCGTCGATTCGAGGTGATAGCCGTCGTAGCTGTTCTCGCAGAGCAGCTTGTAGTTCGCCTTGATCTGGTACTCATGCACGCCGACGACGGTCTCGATGCCGGCCGGCGAGTGGTAGGTGAAAAGATCGAGCCGCTCGCCCGCATCGGCGAGATATTCGTCGAGCGACACGGCGGCGGGATCGAAGTTCACGAAATAGAATCCGGCGCGGGATTCGAGCCGCGGCACCTTCTGGAGATTGTAGCGCCCGTCGTCGTTGAACTCGGGGCCGTAGCCGAACTGGGTGTTCTGGTTCAGCAGCTCGCCGCTGTTGCGGAATACCCACCCGTGATAGGGGCAGGCGAAGGTTCTGCGGTTGCCGCTGCGCTCCCGGCAGATCTGGGCGCCGCGATGCGGGCAGGTGTTGAAGAAGGCCTGCACCGTGCCGTTGCGGTCGCGCAAGAAGATCAAATGGCGATGCGCCACGTCGCGGCGCAGGAAGTCGCCGGGCGCCTTGACCTCCGATTCATGGCCGATCACCTGCCAGGTGCGGTCGAAGATCCGCCCCTTCTCCTCGGCGAAGACGGCGGGATCGGCATAGGCCGAGCGATGGACCTGGAACCGCCCCTTCTGGGGATCGATCCGCAGGAAGCGCGACTGATAGGGCGTCGTCCAGGTCATCTCTGGGTCCTCACTGCTCCGATGCCGCGATCGCTCTCCACGTCATGCCCGGGCTTGTCCCGGGCATCCACGTCGGGCAGCAGCCTCGCGGCCCGACGTGAATGGCCGGGACGGAGCCCGGCCATGACGAAGAAGGCTGCTGAGATACGCAACCGAATTTCCTCAACCCGTCACCAGCACGGCCTTGATGACCGTGCCGCCGTGCTGGTCGTGGATCGCCTGGTTGATCTGGTCGAACTTGTAGGTGCGGATCAGCCTGTCGAACGGAAAGCGGCCGGCGCGGTAGTGCTCGATCAGCTCGGGGATGAAGACGTCCGGATCGCTGTCGCCTTCGACGATGCCGCGGATCGTGAGACCGGCGGCCATCACCATCAGGATCGGCAGCGTGATCGCACCGTCCGGTGTGGGCGGGCCGCCGACCAGGCCGATCTGGCCGCGGACACCCATGGCCGCGGCCGTCGCCTGGATCACCGCCGGAATTCCCGACGTGTCGAAGGCGTAGTCCAGCCCGGCCGGAGCGATCTCCCGCAAAGCCGCGGTCAGGTCGGGCGCAGCCTTGGGATCGATGACATGGGTGGCGCCGAGCTCTAGCGCCAGCGCCCGGCGCGACGCATGCGGCTCGACCACGACCAGCGGATTGCAGTTGCGGATCTTCCCCGCCATCACCGCACTCAGGCCCACCGAGCCGCCGCCCAGCACGACCAGCGACGAGCCCGGTGCGCAGTCGAGCGAGCGCAGGATGCCGCCCGCGCCCGTCTGGATGCCGCAGCCGAGTGGGCCCATCAGCTCGACCGGCACGCCCGGCGGCAGCTTCACGACGTTCCGCTCATAGGCGAGCGCATGCGTCGCGAAGGAGGACTGGCCGAAGAAATTGCTGGAAAGCGGCTCGCCGTCGCGCTCGATCGCCTTCGAGCCGTCGGGCCGCGTCCCGGCGAAGTTCAGCATCATGAACTGAAGACAGTAGGACGGCTTCCCGGCTTGGCAGTTGCGGCACTGGCCGCAGGAGCGGAAGCTCAGCGCCACCGCGTCGCCTTCCGCCACCTTAGTGACATCGGCGCCCACGCGCTCGACGATGCCCGAACCCTCGTGTCCCAGCACCGCCGGCAGCAGCAGCATCCTGTGGTCGCGCGCCGAGAGATCAGTATGGCAGATGCCCACGCCCACCACCCGCACCAGGATCTCGTCCGGCCGCGGCGCGTCCAGCCGCACCGTCTCGAGCGAAAAATCGGCCCCCGGTTCGCGGGCGACCGCTGCCGTCATGGATAACGCGGACATCGCTGAGAGATCCTCCCATCGGCTCGACGCGCGGCCGGAGAAAACAGGGCGCCGAAACCCGTGCGGCCAGCCCCTTTGTCGCTTCACAAACCGGAGCGCGGCAAATATAGTACGCTTGCGGACATTGTGCTAGAGGGCAGTGTCACGGCCAACAAGGAAGGCGGAGGAAATGAGCTCGATCGCCGCGACCGTCAACGCCGATCTGTCCCATCTCGCGCAGCTGGGCAACGGCCTGCTGTCGCAGCTCAACGAGATCCGCGAGGCCGATCCGATCGCCTGGAACGATTCCGTCCGCGGCTGGCTGGTGACGCGCCATCAGGATGTCACCGACGGGTTCCAGGGCAAGTATCCGCTGTCCTGCATCCGCATGGAAACGCGCAGCTTCGGCCCTGAGCAGCTGGAGGCGATGCAGAAGCGCTTCCCGCTGACGCTGGCCTCCTTGCCCTACTGGATCGTCAATGCCGACCCGCCGCGCCACACGCGGCTGCGGCTGCTGATGACCCGTGCCTTCAGCAAGAAGGTCGTCGAGGATCTGCGCCCCTTCGCCCAGGCGACGATCGCCAAGGTGCTGGACGGCATCCAAGGGCGCGACGAGGTCGAGTTCGTCGAGGAGGTGGCGCGCCAGATCACCGGCCGGGTCATCCTGCACAAATTCGGGCTTGAGGAGCGCTACCTCGACAAGCTCCGCGACTGGTCCTTCGCCTTCAATGCCGGTCTGGGCGGCACGGTCGAGCCCGGCCCGGAGGCGATGGACCGGGTCGAGCAGGCGATCGCCGAAATGCAGGTCATCTTCCACGAGGAGATCGCCAAGCGGCGCGCGCAGCCGACCGAGGACTTCCTGTCGCAGCTTGTGCTCGCCCGTGATGGCACGGACAAGCTGAGCGAGGAAGAGCTGCTCGGCATCTGCTACCTCGTCATCGTGGCCGGCCACGACACGACGCTCAACACGATGAGCATGGGCGTGGCCGCCCTCTGCGAGGATCCGGCCGCCCGCGACTATCTCGTCGCGCATCCCGACACGATCCTCAATTCGGTGATGGAGGTGATGCGCTTCGTCGCCATGTCGACCGCGTTCAACCGCATCGCCGCCGCCGATTTCGACTGGCACGGCAAGCAGATCCGCAAGGGCGACCAGGTCTGGCTGATGGTC
>DATGFU010000262.1:0-2232 GCA_035308865.1 Allostellaceae bacterium
ACTTGGGTCGTAAGTCTCCCGCAGAGTGTCAGGAACCCTCCAACTTCAATCGGGGCCGTTATCGTGACCCCATCTGCTCGTGCTGGTGAACATAATGCTATTGCAGCGAAGGTTCCTGACGCAGCAAAGACAATAATGCCCCCGCGCTTCATTGGAGTGGCCTCAATGGTCGATGCCATTATTAACGCCCTCGAACATTTTTAACGGCAAGTACTGCGGGCATTGCGACCGCGATTCCGAGCGCTGTCATGATCAACGCCTCGCGGACAGCATCCGCGACCTCGTGGATCGATGCGTGGCTGGCGATCGCGATTGTGTCGAGGGCGCAATAGAGGCCACAAACGGTGAAAACTAGGCCAGCGAACAGCGCCCCTCGCCATAGGACCGCAAGAATGGCTGAGATGCGATTCATTGCCAACGTCTCAATTTGGCGATGCCGCGACCAGTATGCCAGCTTGGGCAGAAATATCAAACTGCAGCTACGGTATCACCGGACTTATCGGCTCCCTCAAATATCCAACTCCCGCACAAACTGCGCATTCTCCGTAATATATTGATACCGCAGCTCCGGCCGCCGCCCCATCAGGCTCTCGACCAGCGTCTCGGTCCCCGCATCCTCCAGCCGCACCCGCAGCAGCGTCCGCGTCGCCGGGTCCATCGTCGTGAGCTTGAGGTCGGCCGGCGGCATCTCGCCCAGGCCCTTGAAGCGGCTGATCTCGACCTTCTTGCCCTTGAGCTCGCCCTTGACGAGGGCGTCCTTGTGGGCGTCGTCGCGGGCGTAGTGGCGGGCGGCACCCGCGGTCAGGCGGTAGAGCGGCGGCTGGGCGAGGTAGAGGTGGCCGCCGGCGATCAGCCCCGGCATCTCGCGATAGAAGAAGGTCATCAGCAGCGAGGCGATATGGGCGCCGTCCACGTCGGCGTCGGTCATGATGATGACCCGCTCGTAGCGCAGCTTCGCGTCGTCGTAGTACTTGCCGGTGCCGCAGCCGAGCGCCAGCACCAGGTCCGACAGCTCCTGGTTGGCCTTGAGCTTGTCGGCAGTGGCCGAGGCGACGTTCAGGATCTTGCCGCGCAAGGGGAGGATCGCCTGGGTCTCGCGGTTGCGGCCCTGCTTGGCCGAGCCGCCGGCGCTGTCGCCCTCGACCAGGAAGATCTCGGTGCCATGGGCGCTGTCGCGGGTGCAGTCGGCGAGCTTGCCGGGCAGGCGCAGCTTGCGGGTGGCGGTCTTGCGGGCAAGTTCCTTCTCCTGCCGGCGTTTCTGCCGCTCCTCGGCCTTCTGGACGAGCGCCTCGACGAGGGTGCGGGCGGCGGCGGGGTCGTCGGCCAGCCAGTGGTCGAAGCGGTCCTTGAGCCCGGTCTCGACCAGCCGCGCCGCCTCCGGCGAGACCAGCCGGTCCTTGGTCTGGCCCTGGAACTGCGGGTCGCGCATGAAGAGCGACAGCATGATCGCCGCCCCGCCGACCACGTCCTCGGCGGCGACGATGCCGGCGCGGCGGTTGCCGATCAGCTCGCCATAGGCGCGCAGCGAGCGGGTGAGGGCGGTGCGCAAGCCCTGCTCGTGCGTGCCGCCGTCCGGCGTCGGGATGGTGTTGCAGTAATAGGAGGCGAAGCCCTCGCCGTCCTCCGGCCAGGCGATCGCCCATTCGACCCGCGCCGAGCCGTTGAGCGCGACCTCGCCGGTGAAGCTCTGGGCGGTCAGCGTCGCCCGCTCGCTCAGCGTGGCGGCGAGGTAGTCCGCAAGCCCGCCCGGGAAATGCAGCGTATCGCGCTGCGGCACGCCCTCGGGCAGCTTCACGCCGTCGGCGCAGCTCCAGCGGATCTCGACGCCGCGGTAGAGATAGGCCTTTGACCGGGCCATGCGGTAGAGCGTGGCCGGGCTGAACTGCACGGCATCGCCGAAGATCTGCGGATCCGGATGGAAGGTCACGGTGGTGCCGCGGCGGTTGGGCGCCGGCCCGACCGTCTCGAGCCTGGTCATCGGCAGGCCGCGCGAGTAGGTCTGGCGGTAGAGCAGCCGCTCTTGCGCCACCTCGACCGTCAGCCGGTCGGACAGCGCGTTCACCACCGACACGCCGACGCCGTGCAGCCCGCCGGAGGTGGCATAGGCGTCGCCGCCGAACTTGCCGCCGGCGTGCAGCATGGTCATCACGACTTCGAGCGCCGACTTGTCGGGAAACTGGTGATGCATGCCGACCGGGATGCCGCGGCCGTTGTCGCGCACCGTCAGCGTGG
>DATGFU010000263.1:0-4680 GCA_035308865.1 Allostellaceae bacterium
CCATCTCGGCATGCGGAACGCAAACCAGGACATCGACCAGACTTCTGCCCGCCGCTACCCGTGTGATGGCGGTACGCTTGTCGTAGGGAGCGACGATTTTCACGGAATGACGCTTGTGCCGAGCTCGCGCTGCCTGGGAAAGCCGCCACACGATGAAAGGCCGTGAACGGCGCCGCTCGTGACGGTTGCCAGCTTGCCATGATGGTGTCAAGCCGGGCAGCCCGCCTCGACGGCCTTCCCCGCCGGCACGGAATGTCGTATCGGGGCGCGGCGAGCCGGTTGCGGCAATTCAAGGATGTTCCATGACGAGGTCGCCATCGGTTGGAAGGCCACGAGGCCGGCGAGAGGGGACGGGCCAAGGCGACCCGGGAGAGAAGCCAGCAGAGAGCGCGTCCGTCGAGGCTCCGGCGCCGCGGCCGCAGCCGGCGAGACCCCGGCCGATCGTGCTCGTTTCCGGAGGCGAAACCCTGCCCGGCGATTTCGCGTGCGAGCCGCTGCGCCTGCTCGCATTCCGCTGGACGGCGGACGGGTCGATCGAGGTCTACGACGGAGGCCAGCAGCTTGGCGCCTTCCAGGTCGAGGATCTCGCCGTCGCTCTGGGCCCCCTCGTCGGCGTTCTCGGCGCCAAGGGCCAGGAGGTCGCGACCGAGCGGCTGGTCGAGGCGCTGGGGCGCCTCGGCGGCGCCTATCGCGATCTGCCGGTGTGGACCGAGAGCGGCGACGAGCGGCGGCCCGCCGATTTCCTCGGCCAGCTGCGCGACGATGTTTACGCGACGCTCAGCTTGCGGCTCGCCGAGACGTACCGGGCCCTCGCGGTGCTGCGTCGCGAACACGCCGATTCCCTGACCGCCTTTACGGCGCTCGAGGAATTCGTCGGGCGGAGCGGGGTGAAGCTGCCGGACCCGGCGTTTCGCTGGGAGCCGGACGGACGCATTCATGTGGAGGAGGTCGAGCGGACGGTCGCGCGCGCAACCGGCAAGTGTGTCGTGCTGGTTCAGCGGCTGCCGGTGGCCTCGCGGGGCCTGGCACGCGTCGATATCGCCTGCGTCGGTCCCGGAGCGGCAGCGCCCTTCTCGGCCGAGCTTGCCACCCTCGAAGGGGACGAGCGGATCGCCCGCTGGGCCTTGCCCGCAGCCCAGGCGGGCGATCTCGTCCTGCGGCTGGAGCGGGCGGTAGACGGGCTGCCGCAAACCGTAGAGCTGCGGATCGAGGCCGAGAACCCGCGTGATCTGGCGCGCTTCGCGCTGGGCGAGGCGCATCCGATCGACGAGTTCTGCGCCGAGTTGCGGGAACCTGGCAGAACCGCCGGCCGCCGTTTGGCGGCGCCGCTCGCGATGACGATCTGGCATGCGCCGCCCGGAATGCGCATCCCCGAGGAGGAGCCTCCGCCGCCCCGGCCGCTCGCGGAGCTGCCTGGCGCTGCACTGCGGACGGTCGAGACGCAGCGGCTGCGCCAGGTCCGCGTGGTGACCAAGCCGCCGGCCGGCCTGACCTTCAACCCGATAACGTTCTGGGCGGAGATGGACGGCGTCCTGGTCCACCCGCTGCCCGATCGGCTGATGGTGGCCCAGATTCCGGAGGCGCTCGGCGAGGCGGCGCGGCACGTGTCCGTGCTGGTGCAGCACGAGCACGGATCGGGCGACACGGTCGAATGCGCAGCCGTCCTCGCTGCGGCCGATCTCGGGCCGAACCAGGTGTCGGCGCTCCTCTCCGGCCGGCGTGGCGCCGGATTCTCAGGTTGGCAGCTCGTCGGACCCAAGGAGCATACGCGGCTGGAGATCGTGGCGGCGAACCCCGCGCACCGGGCGCTGTACTTTGCGACGCGCGTGCCGTCCGGCCGCGACAACCGGTTCGCCTGGGCGATCTTCAAGCGCGTCGATTACCTTCCCGCGCCTGCCAAGCCATGACCGAAGCGGCCCCCGCGCCGCCGCGCGCGGCGATCGTGATCCCGCTCTACGAGCATAGCGGGCTGGTGGCCGGCGCGCTCGATTCGGCGCTGTCGCAGGAGGCCGGATTCGGCATCGTCACCATCGTCGTGAACGACGGCTGCCCGAGCGAGGAGAGCCATGCCGTAGCCACTTCCTTCGCCGCAGCCTATCCCGCGCACGTTCGCTACGTGCTCAAGGCGAATGGCGGGCTTTCGAGCGCCCGCAATGCCGGCGTCGAGTACGGTCTCGCGCAATTCCCGTCGGTCGAGGCCTTCTACTTCCTCGACGCGGACAATCTCTTGCGCCGGCGGGCCATTGCGCACGCCTATGAGTGCATGACGCGCGAGAATGCCGACTGGGTCTATCCCAACATCGACATGTTCGGCCTCGATTGGTTCAGCGATTACGGCGGCGAGTACTCGCGCCTGCTGCACACCGCGCACAATATCTGCGAGGCGGGCAGCCTCGTCCGGCGCCGCGTATTCGAAGCCGGCATCCGGTTCGACGAGACCATGCGCTCGGGATTCGAGGACTGGGACTTCTGGCTGTCGGCCGGCGAGCACGGCTTTCGCGGCGTCAACGAGGAGTTCTTCGGCTTCCTCTATCGGAAGCGGCCGGAGAGCATGCTGGCCGAGTCCGAACGGGTCCGGCCGGGCCTCATCTCCTATCTCGAGGGCAAGCATAAGCGGCTCTACGCCGTGCCCGGCCTGATCGAGCTCGAGCAGGCGGAAGCGCCGCGCTACGCGATCGTCGACTTTGCGCGGGGTGCCGTGAGCCTGACTTCCGATCCGGCAGTGCCGGGCCGCGTCGTCTCACTCGACGAATTCGCGGTCATAACCTGGCAGCACTTGGCGGAGCCCGCGCGGCGGTACTTCCCGATGCATGTCGTCTTCACCGATGGTGTCCAGCTCGAAGCCTTGCGCGAGGCAAAGCTCCTCCACTGGACGTTCTGGGATCTCGAGCGCTGGGGCGCCGGCTCGATTTACGCCCTCGCCTTCGAAGAGGAGCCGCTAGGAGGCCCCGAGCTGGCGATCTCGCGGCGCGACGAGCTGGTCGAGGCGCCCGTTCTCTTCGCCCTTACCGCATCGCTGTTCCTCAACATCGTCCACGATCCGGCACGGGAGTGGATCGAGTCGATCCTGGGTGACTCCCCGCAGCCGCGTTTCGTCTCGCGCATCGTCCGCAGGCGGGCGCCGCAGCCGGCGCGGCTGGTCGATCTGGGTCGTCGCGTCGTCCACACGTTCGACGAGATCCGCGAGCGGTTCAGCCGGGAGGTGCTCGAGCGCAGCTGGAAATGGCGCACACCAGGTCCGGTCAACCGGTCCGACCTTGCGCAACTGGCTCGTGCACGCTTCGACGGTGCGCCGGCATACCCGCGCCTCGCCGGCGGGGACAGATTCGATATTGGCTTCGTTATGCCGATCGCCGAGTTCGGAGGGGTCGAGCGGACCGCGTATTGCCTGGCCGCCGAGCTCGCTGCGGCGGGGCATCGCTGCCACCTCTTCGTCACGGAACGCGGCGAGACGATGCTTCCGGCCGAGTTCCGCGCCATCTTCGACACCATCAACTTCCTCGACGACGATACCGCCGGCATGTGGAGCCAGAGTCAGGTGTTCGAGGGGACGCACCTGCCCGACTGGTATGCCCGCGGCAATCGACTGAAGAACGCCAACGCGGCGCTGGGTTTGCTCGCCTGGCTCGATGTCGCCATCGGCTGCCACAGCGGCAGCCTCGACATCGTCGCGTCGCGGCTCCGGACGCTGGGTGTCGCCACCGCGACCTGGCTGCACGTGCACGACCGGACGCCCTTCGGCAAGCCCAAGGGCCATACCGTCCTGGCGCTGGCCTTCGAGCACGGCTTCGACCGGGTGCTTTGCTGCTCGGAGCAGATGCGGCTCTGGGGACTGGCCCAGGGCATCCCGGCGTCGAAGCTCCTGCTCGTTCCGAACGCCCCCGGCTACGCGCTCGCGCCCGAGACGGCGCAGGCGATCATGGCGGCGCGGCGCGGCCGGAGCGGCAAGCTGCGGGTGCTCTATCTCGGCCGGCTCGACGCACAGAAGGGCGTCGACCGGCTCGCCTCGCTGGTCGAGATGAGCACCGAATCGGAGACCGTGGAGTGGCGGATCGTCGGCAAGGCCATCATGGAAAGGGACCACGCCGTGCCGCGGTCGATCGCTGCCGTGCTCGAACCGCCGGTGCTCGACCCGCCGGGGCTGACCGAGCTTTACGGCTGGGCCGATATCGTGGTGCTGCTGTCGGACTACGAAGGCCTGCCGCTGACCCTGCTCGAAGCGATGCGGTGCGGCTGCGTGCCCATTGCCACGCGCGTCGGCGCCGTCGACGAGGCGATCGAGCATGGCCGGACGGGCCTGCTCGTCGATCGCTCTTCGGCCGCGGCGGAGGCGTGGGCGGCCCTGCGACGCTTCGCCGCCCGCCGGGAAGAGCTGCTGGCGATGGCCGAAGCGGCCCATCTTGCCGCCATGGCCAGGAGCTGGCGGGAAGTGGCGGAGCGCCTGTGCGGCAGTTTCGAATCCATTGTCCGACGCCGCCGGGACCGGCGCTCGCAATCGAACGACACGCCGCCGCCATCGGCCGATAACCGATTCTCGATAGCTTCATCCTAGTGTTGTGACTCCGACGGTTGTCGCCTCTTTGTCGTCATGGCCGGACTTGTTCCGGCCATCCACGTCGGGCCGCTTGGCCGTTGCACGACGTGGATGCCCGGGACGAGCCCGGGCATGACGGTTGGGAA
>DATGFU010000264.1:0-2170 GCA_035308865.1 Allostellaceae bacterium
CAATGCCCAACTGGAAGATTATCTGAAGACCGGTGCGGAGCCCCTGGATGTCGGCCGGATGGTACTCGACGCGATCCGTGCCAACCGATTCTATGTTTTCACCCATCCGGAGATGGTTCGCGAGCAGGTCGCGGGGGAATATGCCGAGCTCGTCAGCGCAATCGACGGCGCGCGAGCGGAAGGACCGCCTGTCGCCTGATCGTCAGCCGCCGGCGACCTGCCAGCCGCCGCTCGCATCGATCACCTGGCCGGTCACCCAACCCGCCTGATCGCTCGCCAGGAACAGCACAACCCGGGCGATGTCCACCGGTTCGCCGATCCTGCCGAGCGCCGTCATGCCTTCGAGCATCTCCTTCAGCTGCGGATTGCTGGCGGTCACCGAGGAGGTCTCGGCGTGGGTCAGCCCCGGCGCCACCGCGTTGATGCGGATGCCGAGCGGCCCGAGTTCGGAGGCCAGCGACCGGGTTAGATGGTTGATGCCCGCCTTTGATGCCCCGTAGGTCGACAGGTGCTGCGAGGGCATCGGCGTCCAGCGCCCTGCGGTCGATGAGATGTTGACGATATTTCCGCGCGTCTTCTGCAGATGCGGCACCGCGCGCTGGATCAGCTGCGCCGCCGAGATCAGATTGGTGTGGGCGACGTCATGGATCTCCTGCTCAGTCTGCTCCATGAACGGCTTCCAGAGCTGATGGGCGGCGTTGTTCACGAGCACGTCGAGCCGGCCATGACGTTCGAGCACGATTTCCAGGGCGTGATCGCGGTCGGCCTTGACCTGCAGATCCATACGGACATGCGTGATCCGGCCGCCGCTGGCCGCCGCCACCTCCATCACCTTCTGCTCGCGCCGTCCGGCGATCACCACATTGGCGCCCGCCTCGGCGAACAGTTCCGCCGTGCCGCGGCCGATCCCCGTGCCGGCACCGGTGATGAAGACGACCTTCCCTTTGAAGCTGGTCATTGACCTGTCACCCCGTCCTGTGCGGTCGGCGCTGCGCCGGGACCATGCAACTTTACGAAAAACGGCGCGCCCCGAAAGCGAGAGCGCGCCGCTGGCCCGTCGATGAGATGGACCGTGCCTATTGGAGCATGATTTCCGCCCGCCGGTTCTGCGGCTCGCGGACACCGTCCGCGGTCGGGACGAGCAGCCCGGTCTTGCCGACGCCGACGGTCGAGATCTCGCTGCCGTCGACGCCGTCCGCGACCAGTCCCTGCTTGACCGAAGCGGCGCGGCGCTCCGACAGGCCTTGGTTGTAGGGGGCCGTGCCGACCGTGTCGGTGTGACCCGTCACTGTGATCCGCACGACATGGCCCGCCTTGACCGCGTCCGCCGCGGCCTGGATGACCTTGGCGGCAGCCGCCGTGATGTCGGACTTGTCGAAGTCGAAGAACACCTGGAACGACCGCGCGGCCTCGGGCGCCGCAACCGGCGGGGGAGCCGCGGGAGCCGGCGCCGGGACCGGCGGGGCGGTTTCCGCCACCGCCGCTTGGCTATGACCGAACCGGTAGGTGAGCTGCACGATCACCTCGCGCGGCGGGGTGAACCAGCCGATCGTATCGGTCGGATTGGCGAACGGCGTGCCCGTCCCCAGAGCCGAGAACGTCGTGGTGTCGGTCTGGGTGACGCGGATGACGTTGGTCAGGTTGCGGCCGATGACTCCAACAGACCAGGCATCGTCGTCGGTGTAGACGTTCACGCTCGCGTTGAGCAGCCAAGCCGGATCCTGCATGCCGCGGGGATCGAATTCCGGATCCGATTGATAGCCGCTGGCATAGGCGGCGTCCAAGGTGAGCCCGTAGAGGAGGCTCGTGCCGCCCAGCGCGCCGTCATACGACACGCCGATGTCGCCGGCCCATTCCGGATCGTTCTGGAGGCGCTTCCCGGCCAGCGACTGATTGCTGAACGCGCCGGCGACCTCGTTCAGGTTGCACCCCAGCGCGGGCGTCTGGGCTCCGTAGCACCCGGTCTCGAACTTGACGTATGTCCCGTCGTTGTAGGAGCCCGACGCGTGCAGCACCACGCCCTTGACGAATCGCGGCTTCCAGGCGCCGCTGAGCTCGACGCCCTTGGTGTCGATTTCGGGGGCGTTCTCGATCAGCACCGTGCTGCTGCCGGCGAGGTGAACCGCGTCCTGCAGATTATAGTATTTGTAGTCATAGAAATCGCCGTCGA
>DATGFU010000265.1:0-12997 GCA_035308865.1 Allostellaceae bacterium
CTGACTGCCGGCTCCGATATCGACCTCAACGGCAACGTCGCGATCTCGGGCAACGCCACCATGACGGCCGGCGGCGCCATCGAGATGGGCGGCGGGACCTTCAATTTCGGCACGCTGGCGGCGACCGCGTCCGGCGGCGCCATCACCTTCTCCGGCACGGTCGCGGACGGTGGTGCCGCGACGCTGAGCGCCTCGGGCGCCATCGACCAGACGGCGGGCACGTTCAATGCTGCCAGCCTCTCGGCGACGAGCACGAACGCCAATATCGATCTCGAGGGCGCGGTCACGATCACGAGCGGCGCGACCCTCGCGTCGGTCACGGGCGTCAAGCTGGGTCCGGGCCAGTTCAAGTTCGGCAGCCTCACGGCGAGCGCAAGCAACGGCGCCATCGACTTCTCGGGAACGGTGACGGACGGCGGTGCCGCGACGCTGACCGCTTCGGGCGCGATCGACCAGACCGCGGGTCAATTCGACGCTCTCAGCCTCTTGGCGACGAGCACGGCCGGCGCGATCGATTTCGAGGGCACGGCGACGATCACCGACGGTGCGACGTTCGCCGCCCTGACCGGCCTGAAGCTCGGCACGGGCCTGTTCAAGTTCGGCACTCTCGCAGCCACCGTCACCAACGGCGGCATCACCTTCGCCGGAGGAACGGTCACGGATGGCGGTGCGGCGACGCTGACGGCCTCGGGCGCCATCGACCAGACGGGCGGCCAGTTCACGGCCGCCAACCTGACGGCCAAGAGCACGGGCGGGGTCATCGATTTCGAGGGCAATCTCACGGTCGCCAATGACGGATCCCTGACTGCCGGCTCCGATATCGACCTCAACGGCAACGTCGCGATCTCGGGCAATGCCACGATGACGGCCGGCGGCGCCATCGCGATGGGAGCCGGGACCTTCAATTTCGGCACGCTGGCGGCGACCGCGTCCGGCGGCGGCATTACCTTCTTGGGCACGGTCGCGGACGCCGGTGCAGCGACGCTGACGGCCTCCGGCGCGATCGACCAGGCGGCCGGCCACCAATTCACCGCCGCGAGCCTCATCGCCAAGAGCACCGGCGGCGCCATCGATTTCGAGGGCAACCTAACGGTCGCCAAGGACGGATCGCTGACTGCCGGCTCCGATATCGACCTCAATGGCAACGTCGCGATCTCGGGCAACGCCACCATGACGGCGGGCGGCGCCATCGAGATGGGAGCCGGGACTTTCGACTTCGGCACGCTGGCGGCGACGGCTTCCGGCGGCGGCATCACCTTCTCCGGCACGGTCACGGATGCCGGCGCCGCGACGCTGACCGCCTCGGGCACGATCGACCAGACGGGCGGCACGCTCACCGCCGCCAGCCTGACGGCCAAGAGCACGGGCGGCGTCATCGATTTCGAGGGGAACCTCACCGTCGCCAACGACGGATCGCTGACCGCCGGCTCCGATATCGACCTCAACGGCAACGTCGCGATCTCGGGCAACGCCACGATGACGGCCGGCGGCGCCATTGAGATGGGCGGCGGGACCTTCAATTTCGGCACTCTCGCGGCCACCGCCTCCGGCGGCGGCATCACCTTCTCGGGCACGGTCACGGATGCCGGCGCCGCGACGCTGACCGCCTCCGGCGCCATTGATCAGACAAGCGGCAAGTTCACCGCGGCCAGCCTCACGGCGAAAAGCACGGGCAGCGATATCGACTTCAACGGCAACGTCACGATCGCGAGCCTCGCGTCGCTCTCGGCTGGCGGCGCCATTTCCATGGGCACCGGGCAGTTCACCTTCGGCAGCCTGTCCGGGACGGCCGGCGGCGGCATCACCTTTGCCGGCACCGTGACGGACCACGGCGCCGCGACGCTCGACGCGGCGGGTGCGATCGACCAGACGGGCGGCCAGTTCACGGCCACCAGCCTCGACGCGACGAGCACGGCCGGCGGCATTGCGTTCGACGGCAACGTCGGCATCACCGGCGCCACGACGCTGGCGGCGGGCGGCGGCATCGCGCTGGGCGGCGGGACCTTCACCTTCGGCAGCCTCGCGGCGACGGCGTCCGGCGGCAACATCACCTTTGCCGGTACGGTCACCGACAACGGCGCCGCGACGCTCGACGCCTCGAACGCGATCGACCAGACGGCGGGGACGCTGACGGCGGCCAGCCTGTCGGCGACGACCACGGCGGGTGACATCGACTTCAACGGCACCGCCACGGTTGGCGGCAACACGACACTGGCGGCTGGCGGCGCGATCACCCTGGCCGGCGGTCCGTTCAGCTTCGGCACGCTCGCGGCGACGGCCTCCGGCGGCGACATCACCTTCTCAGGAACGGTGACGGATGCCGGCGCGGCGACGCTCACCGCTTCGGGCGCGATCGACCAGGCCAGCGGCCAGCTGACGGCAGCGAGCCTCGTCGCCTCGGCCGGAGCCGGCGGCATCGCTCTGGCCGGAAACGTGGCCATTGCCGGCGACGCCGCGCTGACCTCGGCCGGCGCGATCACCCAGACAGGGGCTCTCTCGGCCGCCAGCCTCGAAGCCGACTCCGGCGGCGGGGCGATCGACCTTGCGAATATCGCGGTCGCGCGCGTGACGCTGACGACGGCGCCGTCCTTCAACGCGACGATGGTCGACACGGTGTCCACCGTTCTGACGTCCCGCGTCCGCGGCACGCTCAATGTGACCGACAGGGGCGCTCTGGACATCGCCGGCAGGGCGAACGCCGCCGTGCTGAAGGCCAAGGCGATCGATTTCGGCAATTTCAACGTGGCATCGACGCTCTCGGCCACGGCCGTCGGCGCCGGCGGCGTCACGGTCGATGGCCTGATCGATGCCGGCGGCAACGTCACCCTGCTCGCATCCGGCGGCACTGCTCAGATCCGCATCCGCGGCAACGACGGCATCACGTCGCAAACCGGCAACATCCTCCTTGTCGATTCCGGCAGCGGGGGCGTGCAGATCGGCGGCGGTGTGACCGCGCTGACCGGCGCCGTCGAGATCGATTCCGCGGGAACGGTGAGCGATAGCGGGTCGGTGTCCGGCGCCGCCCTGGTGATGAACGCGGCGGGCTCGATCGATATCGCCGGCACTGCAAGCTCCGGGGGCGATGCCGGGCTGCGGTCGTCCAGCGGCAACATCTCGGTCGAGGGCACGCTGGCGGCGCAGAATGCGGTCTCGCTGACCGCCGCCGGGAATATCGCGGATACCGGCACGGTTTCGGGCCTGAACGCGTCGCTCGTCTCCGGCGGCTCGATCGACGAACTGGAGAGGGGTGCCCTGATCGCATCCACGCTCCAGGGGTCTTCGGGCGGCTATACGCGGCTGGACGGCGTCGGCAATCGGGTCGCGGTTCTGGAGCAGTTCTCGACCGGCGGCATGGTCGCCACAGGACCTGCCAACTCGGCGGGATTTGCGCTCCTCGACGGCGAATCGCTGGAGATCGCGTCGGGCGCCGCCTCGACTGCGGCCGTCACCGCCGGGCTCGGCAACGTGGTCATCGACGTGACCGGTCGGGACAACACCCTGACGCTCGACAATCAGGCGAACATTCAGGCGCGGCGCGCCGAGGTTCTGCTGAGCACGGGCGATTTCATCCAGAAGGGCATCGTCAACTTCGCCGCCCAGCTGACGCTGATCGACGTGACGGGCAACGCTTACGGCGGCAGCAGCGCGATCGAGCTTCCGCAATACAACCCGGCCCTCGACCTCGGGACCTACGTGACGCGAATCACGCCGCTCCTGACGAAGGGCAAGGCAACGAGGGGGACCTTCTCCTTCGCCGACTTCAAGACGCCGGGTGCGCTCATCCTGGTCGGCAACCAGTCCAAGATGAGCGGGAAGGTCGATGTCGCGGCGCTCGCGGTGATCGCCGCCGGCGGCTCGGCCAACCTGACCGGAATCATCCACGACGAAGGCGGGCTGACCGCGGCCTCGAACGAGGAGTTTGCCCGGCAGTGCACGCTCGCGGGCATCACCTGCTCCGATCTCAGCAACGACTTCAAGTTCAACGACTGCGCCATCGGTAGCCCGAGCTGCATCCCGTTGCCGCCGGTGGTGCTGACGCGGCCGGAACAGATCGACGATTCCGATATCGTGCCGCAGGCCAGCAAGCTCGACGACATCGACGTCGAGCCGGTCAACACCGGGCGGGAGGACGCATACTGAGCCTCAGGATCTGCATCGCCGCCCTTGGGGCGGCGCTTGCGGTGGCGGGCTGCCAAGCCCCGCCGCCATCCGCCATGGTCGGCGGCAAGAGCGATTCCGGCACCGTGCTCGACCAGCCCGCCGGGAAGAACCAGGTCGGCGAGCCCTGCCACTACCAGCAGGCGGCGGCCGCCGAGGCCGGCGCCTCACGTAGTTTCTACCTGTTCTGCGGCGAGAAGGACGTGTCGGCCGGCCGCATTCTGGAGTCGGCCGCGGCCACGGCGGATGTCACCGGCGCCGCCGCCTCGAGCCCGTGGCGCAGCGACTTCGACGAGCGGTTCAGCTGCGGCGCCCCGTCGCCGACCAGCATCGCCGGGGGCGCGCCGGCGGCTCTCCTGCAGTGCACGCGGCGGAGCAGCGGACTTCCGTACCTGGCGGTGGTCGCCTCGACGGGCGGCAAGACCTATTACGTCGACGGCGTGCCGTCGTCCTTCCCGGCGCTGGAGACCGCGGTCGCCGAGCTCAGCGGTGCCACCGTATCCGCCGATTCCAAGCAGTCGAGCGCGTCCGAGCTGATCCGCTCGACGATCGCCCGCAACCCCTACGGCGCGGACGTGCCGGCACAGCTGGCGCGGCTGGAGCAGCTTGCCGCAATCGCGAACGATCTCGGCGATTATGCCAGCGCAGAGAGGGCGTTGCGCGGCGTCGTTCAGATTCAGGATGAGACGGGCAGCTCGGACAAGTCGTCCCGCGCCGGGACGCTCATGGCGCTGGCGGTCCAGGTCAGCAACCAGGAGCGCTTCGCCGAGGCCGATCTTCTGTTCCGCCGCGCCGAGGTGCTGCTGGCCAACGAGCCAGACCCGCTGCGTCACGCCCAGCTCGACCTGTCGCTGGCGATCCACGCCTCCAACCGCGGCAAGTTCGACGAGGCGGCGCAGCACGTCGCAAGGGCCGAGCAGCAGTACGACACGCTGGTGCCGCCGAGCTACCAGACGACGGCCGGCGGTGCCCGTCGGGTCGGCCGCTCCGGTTTCGACGCGATCGCCGACCGACTGTTCCTGACGCCGAGCGAGCAGAACGCGATCACCGCGCTCGCTGCCTCCGAGCGGCTCGCCGCCTATGTCGACTGGGCGCGAGGCAATTACGCCAAAGCGGCGGACGAGGCGCCCGTCGCGCGGGCGCTGGTGCAGCAGGCCGGCCTGAACGCCGCGGGCCTGGTGTCGCGAACCTACAAGATCGAAGGCGTCAGCGCCCGCGACCTCAAGGATTTTCCGGCGGCCCAGGAGCAGCTCGAGACCGCAGTGAAGACGCTCGAGGCCGCCAGGAGCAACGAGCCGCTGCGCTCCGAGCTGTTGATCCTGCTCGGCGAGACGGCGGCGCAGCGTGGCGACGATGCGGCGGCGCTGGTCTATTACGAGCAGGGGATCGCGCTCGCCGAGACGTTGTCGGGCCAGCCGGCCTATCCGGGCCTGTCGGCGAAGGCCGTGGCGCTCTACCTGGCGGCGCTGGACAAGGCGACGGCCGCCGATCCGTCCAAGGCCGATGCCGCCGCCGCCAAGGCCTATTCCGCCCTCCAGCTGCTCAAATCGGATCAGACCGCCCAGATGGCCGCAAAGGCCTTCGCCGTGCTGTCGGCGGAGAACTCCAAGGCGGGTGACCTCGTCCGCTCGATCCAGGACGCCGACATCAAGCTGAAGCAGCTGCGCAACGACCGCGACGCCGAGACGGCCAAGCCCGAGGCCCAGATCGATCGCGATCTCGTGGCCCGGCTGGACAAGACGATCGCCGAGACGGAACAGTCGCGCCAGGAGGCGGAGGAAGGCGCCGATGCCGCTTCGCCCGAGTACCAGCAGCTGGTCTCCGCCGGCGCCACGCTGCCAGAGCTCCAGAAGCTGCTGCGTCCCAAGGAGGCCCTGCTCCTTTATTTCATGGACGATGCCAGCACCCATGCGGTGCTGGTCGGGCACGACTTCGCCCGCTTCTATCGCGTCGGCCTCGGCTCTTCCGAGCTTGCTGACAAGGTTGTGGCGCTCCGCAAGACGATCATCATCCCGGAGGACACGGGCAAGCTGCCGGACTTCGACGTCGCGGGCGCGCACGAGCTCTACGAGGCGCTGCTCGGGCCGGCCGCCGCCGATCTCGGTCGACTCGACAAGCTCGTGGTCGCCCCCAGCGGGCGGCTGAACAGCCTGCCCTTCGAGGTGCTGGTCACCGATGCCGTGAAGCCAGTAACCGACGGCAACTACGCCTCGGTGCCGTTCCTGATCACCAAGGTGGCGGTCAGCTACACGCCGTCGGCCAAGAACCTCTTCGTGCAGCGGCGCAACGTGAAGCCGTCCGGCGCGGCCAAGCCCTATATCGGGTTCGGCGACTTCAAGCCGGCGACTAAGGCGCAACTGGCGGCGAGCTTCCCGCCGAGTTCCTGCGGGGCCGATCTCGACGAGCTGAGCCAGCTGCCACCGCTGGAGGGCACGCGGAAAGAGGTCGCCTATGTCGGCAGCTCGATCTTCCACGTGCCGGAGTCCGACACGGTGCTGGGTGCGGCCTTCACCAAGGCGCGGCTGGAGAAGGGCGATCTCCGCGGCTTCCGGATCGTGCACTTGGCGACGCACGCGCTGCTGTCGACCGATCTCAGCTGCCGTCACGAGGCGACGATTGTGGTCTCGCCGGATCCGACCGCGGCCAACGCGGATTCTGCCTTCCTCGGGACCTCGGAGATCCTAGGGCTGCGGCTTGACGCCAATCTCATCGTGCTATCCGCCTGCAACACCGGCAGCGACGCGAGCGGCGACAGCCTCAGCGGCCTCGCCCGCAGCTTCTTCTATGCCGGCGCCCGCGGCCTCCTGGTGACGCATTGGGAACTCAGCGACGGCTCCGGCCCCCTGCTCACCGCGCTGACGTTGCGCGAGCCCGCCACGGAGGGTGATTCCGCCACCGCGCTGCAGCATGCCAAGCTCTCGGTGCTTCACGACGTCTCGGCCCGCTACGGCGTGGAATACTCCCACCCGTTCCACTGGGCGGCCTTCGTCCTCGTCGGCGACGGCGTCGTGCACGTGGCGCCCGCGGCGGCCAGCTGAGAGGGGTTAGGATTTAGCCGCCGACCTCACGCAATCCCGTCCGGCGCGCTTGGCCTCGTAGAGCGCCGCGTCCGCACGCCGGAGCGCGGCGTCGATGGTCGTGTCGGCGCGATCGACGGCGCTGAGGCCGATGCTGACCGCGATCCCGAACAGGCCGGCGGGACCCGCGATCTCGAGATCCCGGATTGTCGTGCGCAAACGTTCGGCCAGGCTGTGGGCCACCAAGGCGTCGGTCTCGGGGAGAAGCACCGCGAATTCCTCGCCGCCGAGGCGGGCGAAGATATCCTCGCGCCGGAGCATGCCTGAGGCGGCTCCCGCCAGCGCGACGATGGCCCGGTCGCCGGCCTCGTGGCCGTAGGTGTCGTTGACGCCCTTGAAGTGGTCGATGTCGAGGATCAGCACCGTCGTCGGATGCCCGCGCCGCCGGGCGCGCGCCAGTTCCTTCTTGGCGAGGGTGAAGAAGCTGCGCCGGTTGGCCGCGCCGGTCATCGGGTCGGTGGCGGCCAGCCGCCGCAGCTCCGAATTCGCCCGGCGCAGTTCCAGCTCGTCGACGACGACCGCAGCCAAGTCCCGCAGCAAGGTCTGCTGATCGGCCGTGATCGTGCGCGCGACCCGATCGATGACGCAGAGCGTGCCCAGCCGGTAGCCGTCATCTGTCGTCAGCGGCGCGCCCGCGTAGAACCTGATCTCCGGACTCCCGGTCACCAGCGGGTTCTCCGCGAAGCGCGGGTCCTGGGTCGCGTCCTCGACGATCATGACCTCTTGGGTTTCGATCGCGTGGGCGCAGAAGGCGATCGAGCGCGGCGTCTCGGGGATGTCGAAGCCGATGCGCGCCTTGAACCACTGCCGCTTGCCGTCGACCAGCGAGATCAGCGAGATCGGCGCGTCGAGCAGCCGCGAGGCCATGTCGACGATACGGTCGAACTTCGGCTCGGGCTTCGTGTCGAGCACTTCGAAGCGCTCGAGCGCCCGGAGCCGGGCCGCTTCGTGGTCGTGCTGCCGGACGGCGCTCAAGGCCCCCCCTTTTATGGTGCAGCGTCGAACGTTACGAAGTTCCCGCCCACCGCTGCGCCACTCGATTTTATCCGGTTCTGCAGCTCGGCGAGATAGGCGCGGGCGTCCTCCTGAGGCGGCCGCGCCGTCGCGAACAGGCGCTGCGGCGAGAGAACCGCCGAGATCAAGTTCGGGCCGAACGGCGCGCCGATCTGGTAGGTGCCGTCCTGCCCGAGGGAGATCTGCTGGCCGGCGTGCACCTGACCGCTGCCGGAACTCGGGTAAATATGCTGCACCGAGCCGCTGCTGTCGTAGAAATCGACCTGCAGGAACCCGGCCGTGGGCGTTGTCAGGTTGATGATCAGCTTGTCCTTGTCGTGGTACTTGCCCGATGGATTGTTGAGCGTAATCCGCGGTCCCGAGGCGCCCCCGGCGGTGCTGGCGTTCAGCAGCGAGACGACGGCGCAATGCGGCCAGACGTAGCCGGTGACGCCCTCGGCCGAGACCGCGACGCCCGGCCCGAGATCGGCCACGGCGGAACGCAGCTTCCCGAGGTCCGTCGTGCGGGCGAACCCCGTCACCGTGCCGCGCAGGTCGTCACCCACTTGGTAGGTCAGCCCGGCGCAATCGAAGCGGCCTACGATGGTCTGCAGCTGGGACTGGACCGACGCGCGGGTGGGCACGGGAAGGCGTGCTTCCTGGGTCTGCGATGTCGCCTGCCCCGTCGTCGAGGTGGTCGTGTTGTCGGGGTGCGTGGTCGTTGTCCCGCCCGCGGGATTCGTCGTCGACGTATCGTTATGGGGCGGTGGCGGCGGCTTATTTTGCGTCGTGGAGGAAGTGTCCTCCTTCGGCGGCTCGATCTGATGGGGTGGGAAGAGCGCCGGGTAGAGCAAATATCCGCCGCCGCCTGCGATCGCCAGGAAGGCGATCCCACCGACCACCAGCGGGATCATCATGCCGGACGATTTGCCGGCCGGCTGTACGGCAGGCTTCGCCGCCGGCGCGGAGACCGGACGCATTGTCGTCGGCGGCGCAGTGACGGCGTTGGCGGCGAGACCCGGCAGGTGCCGCATGCTGGGCGGCCGCTTGTCCGGGTCGGGCTCGAGCAGCGGCGCGATCTCGGCACGCAGCGCTTCGGGAATGCTCGACAGATCCGGCACCGCCTGGCGGGCCTGGATCACGGAGGCCGGCGAGTTCCCCATGTCGATGCTGCGGCCGCGCGCGGCGGCGACCAGGACCAGCCCCAGGCTGTACATGTCGGCGCGGCCGTCGACCTTGCCGCCGTACATGCCGAGCTGTTCGGGCGCGACATAGGAGTACTTGCCGGCGAAATCGTTGCCGACGACGGTCTTGTCTCCGGGATCGCTCGATTTGGCGATGCCGAAATCGATGATCTTGGCCTGATCGACCTTCTCGCCGACCAGGATGATGTTGTCGGGCGAGATGTCGCGGTGGAAAACGCCCTTGTCGTGGGCCGCGGCGAGCCCGCTGGCGCAGCGGTCGCGCAGGGCCCGGACGTCGTCCACGTCGAGCTTGCGCGTCTTGAGAACATGCGCCAGGGACGGCCCGTCAACGAACTCCATGACGAGGTAGCGCACGCCCTCCTCGTCGCGGAACAGGCCCTCGTAGGCGACGATCGCATCGCTGCGCAGGCGCCGGAGCTTGCGTGCCTCCTCCGTGAAGAGGGTGATGATGTGGGTGTCCTCGGCCAGCTCCGGCAGGATCACCTTGATCGCGTGGATGCTGCCCAGCTCGACGTGACGGGCGCGATAGACCTCGCCCATGCCGCCACGCGCCAGCAGCGCTTCGATTTCGTAAGTGTTGCCAAGCAGCTGGCCAGGGCCGAGCGGGCCGCCGCCGCGCGCCGCCCGGGCCACCGGCGGCGGCGCCGATGGCTTCGACAGCACCGTGCGGTCGTCGCTCGGGGCGGCGCTGGGCGGCCGGGTAACTTCAGTGTCCTCTGCGCTCATCCCACTTCCGCGCTCGCCTTGGCTCCCATTGATAGCCTGAAATCACGCAGAGCGACAGCGCATGCGCTGCTGCAATCCTGCCGGCCGCTCCGTTGATGGCAAAGCCGCCGCCGCCTCAGGGCGTTCCGTCGCCGACATCGACCACGACGGCGGTCACGTTGTCCCGCGTACCGCTCGTCAATGCCGCGTCGATCAGCGTGCGGGCAATGTTGTCCGCGCCGTTCCCGGCAAGGAGCTCGCCGAGGCGCGACGCAGCGACGGTCTTGCACAAACCGTCGCTGCACAGGAGGAAGCGGTCGCCCGGGAGAAGCCGCCCGCTGACCTTATCGAGCTCCAGCCCCTCATTGTCGGCACCGACGGCGCGGGTGATGACGTTCGCCTGGGGATGGCTCTCCGCCTGATCGGCGGCGATCAGCCCGTTCTCCACCATCTCCTGGACCAGGCTGTGGTCGCGCGTGATCTGCCGGGTTTCGCCGTCGCGCTGCAGATAGGCACGGGAATCGCCGGCCCAGAAGCACACGAAGTGCTGATCCCGGATCAGCAGGATGACTACGGTCGACGCGATGATCGTGCCGGGACCGCGGCTGGCCGCTTCCTGCCGCAGCCAGACATGGACGTCGGATATGCGCGTGCGCAGCTCCCGCAGCGCATCTTGCGGCGGCAGGCCGGGCGGCAGCGCGCCCAGCGATTCTGCGATCCGGCCGGAGGCGACCTCGCCGGCGGAATGGCCGCCGGCGCCGTCGGCCACAGCCCAAAGCCCGAGGTCGGGCCGGCTGACCAGCGCATCCTCATTGTGCTTCCGCACCGTGCCGACATCGGTCTCGGCCCAGACGCGAAACGCCATGCGAAGCCTCCCGCGGGATCGCCCGGCAGTGCCTAGTCGAACGTGTAGCTGAAGTCGCCGTCGGCGACGCCGACATGCACCTTCGCCACCTTGCCACCCTCCAGCAGCCGGTTGAGGAAGGCGGCGCTGATGACCGGCAGCATATTGTTGGTGAGGATCGCGTCGATCATGCGGCCACCGCTTTCCGGCTCGGTGCAGCGGCTGGCCACCAGCGCCACGGCCTCGTCGTCATAGGTGAAGGGCACGTCGTGCGTCTCCTGGATGCGCTTGGCGATCCGGCCGAGCTGGAGCCGGATGATGTCGCCCATGATCTTGTCGCTCAGCGGGTAATACGGGATCACGATCAGGCGGCCCAGGAGCGCCGGCGGGAACACCTTCAGCAGCGGCTGGCGCAGCGCCTTGGCGATCTCCTCGGGCTCCGGGGTCAGCTCCGGATCGGCGCACATCGACATGATGAGGTCGGTGCCGACATTGGAGGTCAGCAGGATCAGCGTGTTCTTGAAGTCGATCAGCCGGCCTTCGCCGTCCTCCATGATGCCCTTGTCGAAGACCTGGAAGAAGATCTCGTGCACGTCGGAATGCGCCTTCTCGACTTCGTCGAGCAGCACCACCGAATAGGGCTTGCGCCGCACCGCCTCGGTCAGGATGCCGCCTTCGCCGTAGCCGACATAGCCGGGCGGGGCGCCCTTGAGCGTCGAGACGGTGTGCGCCTCCTGGAACTCGCTCATGTTGATGGTGATGACGTTCTGCTCGCCGCCGTAGAGCGCCTCGGCCAACGCCAGCGCCGACTCCGTCTTGCCGACGCCGGACGGGCCGCAGAGCATGAACACGCCGATCGGCTTCGACGGATTGTCGAGCCCGGCGCGCGAGGTCTGAACGCGCTTGGCGATCAGCTGCAGCCCGTGATCCTGGCCAATGACGCGCTTGGCCAGCGTCTCGCCGAGATGAAGGACGGCCTGGACCTCGTTCTTCACCATGCGGCCGACCGGGATGCCGGTCCAATCGCCGACCACCGCGGCCACCGCCTGCTCGTCGACGCTGGGCAGGATCAGCGGTGTCTCGCCCTGGTGCTCGGTCAGCTTCGCCTGCAGCTCCTGCAGCTCGGCAATCAGCGCGGCGCGGTCGGGTGAGGCGGCAGGATCCGCCCCTTCGACCGGCGCGGTGCCGTCGCGCAGCTGGGCGCGCAGCGCGAGCAGCTTGTCGACCAAGCCCTTCTCCGCCTCCCAGCGGCCTTCCAGCCCGCCGAGGATCTCGCGTTCGGCTTCCACCGCCGCTCTGGCCGAAGCCTCCCGCGCCGCGGCGTCGATGCCGATCGCGGTCTCGCGGGCGATGATCTCGAGCTCGGTCTCGAGCGCCTGGATGCGGCGGCGGGAATCGTCGACCGCCGGCGGCACCGCATGCTGGCTGATGGCGACGCGGGCAGCCGCCGTGTCGAGCAGGCTGACCGACTTGTCGGGCAGCTGGCGGGCCGGGATGTAGCGGTGCGACAGCCTGACCGCGGCCTCGATCGCCTCGTCGAGGATCTGCACCCGGTGGTGCTTCTCGAGCGGCGAGGCGATGCCGCGCATCATCAGGATGGCCTTCGCCTCGCTCGGCTCGTCGACCTGGACGACCTGGAACCGGCGGGTGAGGGCGGGGTCCTTCTCGAAGTACTTCTTGTATTCCGCCCAGGTGGTGGCCGCGATCGTGCGCAGCGTGCCGCGGGCCAGCGCCGGCTTCAGCAGGTTGGCCGCGTCGCCGGTGCCGGCGGCGCCGCCGGCGCCGATCAGCGTATGCGCCTCGTCGATGAAGAGGATGATCGGCTTGGGCGAGGACTGGACCTCCTCGATGACCTGACGCAGGCGGTTCTCGAACTCGCCCTTCATGCTCGCGCCCGCCTGCAGCAGGCCGATGTCGAGCGTGTAGAGCGACACGTTCTGCAGCGGCGGCGGCACGTCGCCCCGCGCCAGCGCCGGCTTCAGCAGGTTGGCGGCGTCGCCGGTGCCGGCCTGGCC
>DATGFU010000266.1:0-4231 GCA_035308865.1 Allostellaceae bacterium
ACGGCTTCGGCATCGACGTCACGCCGGACCTGCAGGCGATCGGCGCGAGCGGGCGCGCGGTGCCCAACCTCTGGGCGCTCGGCCCGCTGGTGCGCGGCATCTTCTGGGAATGCGTCGCCGTGCCCGACATCCGCCAGCAGGCGGAACGCTTCGGCCGCCTCGCCGCCGCGGCGCTGACAGGGCGTTAGAAGCCTACGCGCACTCGTCCAGGATCGGCGTCGCGGGCGCCTCGCCGGGCGGGGCGAAGGGACGGACGAAGAGGAAGGCATCTCGCGTCGGGCCGAGCCGCCGGAGCAGGTCCAGCCGCTCGGTCCCCTCGGCGATCGACGGGATATGTCCCGCCGGCACCCACCAGAGCGCCATGTAGACGTCCATCGGCTCGAACCATTCGCGGCGGCGGCGCATGATCTCGCGGTGGCCCGGCATACGGTAGACGAACCCCGCGAGCGCCTCGAGATCGGTCCACACCGACATGTTGATCAACATCTGCGGATCGTCGAAGGGGCGGAGATCGGTCGCGTTGTTGCCCTCGCCGACGAGGCGCCAGACGAAGCCGGGCTGCGCCTCGGCCAGCGCATTCACCGCGTCGAGCGCGGCGACGAAATCGGCATTGGCCGGGTCCTCGAAAGGCAGCCGGAACCGGCCGATATTGATCTGGGCAAGATGGTATCGCATGGCGCGACGGTAGCCGAAGCCGCGGTTCCGCTCAACGCGCGCCGCGTCGCACGAGCCGCTTTACCACGGCCCATTCGCCGGCTCCGAACAGCAGAACCAGCACCCCATAGGCGGCGAGGCCGCCGCCGATCAGCGCCGCCAGCGCCGCCGCCTTTACGCCCAGCGACGGCGCCGCGAGCGTGGGCGCGAGTGCGCGCTGGAGCCCGACCAGCACCACGGCCATCCCGAGCGATGCCGCCACAATGCGCGGCGCGCGCGACCGGAGCCGCGCATCGAAGGAGAAATGCCCGGCGCGGCGCAGCAGCCAGACGAGCGCCACGGCGTTGACCCAGCCCGCGACCGTTGTAGCGGTGGCGTTGCCGACATGCTTCAGCGGCCCGGCAAGGGCGATTGTCAGCACCAGGTTGACCGCCATCGACAGGATGGCGATCCGCACCGGCGTCGCGGTGTCCTGCCGCGCGTAGAAGGCGGGCGCCAGCACCTTCACCAGCACGAAGGCCGGCAGCCCGGCGGCATAGACCGCGAGCGCGGCAGCGGTCGCCGCGGTCGCCTGCGCGTCGAACCGGCCGCGCTCGAAGAGGACCGAGAGGATCGGCTGCGCGATCGTCCACAGCGCGACCGCCGCCGGCACCGTCAGGAACAGCGACAGCTCCAGCCCGCGATTCTGCGTCTCGGCGGCACCCGCCTCGTCGCCAGAGCGAATCTGGCGCGACAGCAGCGGCAGGATCGCCGTGCCAACCGCCGTCCCCACCACCGCCAGGGGCAGCTGGTTCAGCCGGTCGGCATATTGCAGGTAGGAGATCGATCCCGCCGGCAGCAGCGAGGCGACGTTGGTCGAGACCAGCAGGTTGATCTGCGTGACGCCGGCCCCCAGCACGCCGGGCAGCATCAGCCCGCCCAGCCGGCGCATCTCGACGGTCAGGCGAGGCCAGGGCAGGCGCAGCGCCATCCCGGCCGCGGCACAGGATCCCGCCAGCCAGAGGAACTGCGCCACGCCGGCCGCGGTGACGCCCCAGCACAGCGCCTCGACGGCGTCGCTCTCGCGCACGCCCCACAGCACGGCGCCGATCTGGAAGATGTTGAGCAGCATGGGCGTCGCCGCCACCGCCGCGAATCGGCTGAGCGAGGTCAGCACCCCACCTTGCAACGATACCAGCGAGATGAAAAGGAGATAGGGAAAGGTGATGCGCGTGAGATGGGTGACGAAGGCGAGCTGGTCCGGATCGGCGACGAACCCCGCAGCGATCAATGGGATCAGCCACGGCATGAAGATCTCGGCCAGCAGCGTCACGACCAGCAGTGCCGTCAGCAGCAGCGACAGCGCCGCCTCGGCATGGGCCTTCGCCGCGGCGTGCCCCTCGGCCGCGATGTGCCCGGCGAAGACCGGCACGAAGGCGGCGTTGAACGCGCCTTCCGCGAACAGGCTGCGGAAAAGGTTGGGCAGCCGCGTCGCGACGAAGAACGCGTCCGACACGAAGCCGGCCCCCAGCGCCCACGCGATCAGCATGTCGCGGACGAAACCCAGCACCCGGCTCAGCATGGTGAAGCCGCCGACGGTGGCGGCGGCGCGCAGGAGGGCCATGCGGCCGGTTTAGCCGGTCGGGGGCCGTACTGATAGCGCCTCCTAACGGAGACATGGCGGAATGCGCTTCGCTTTTCCGCCCTACGGCTCCGATACGTAGGGCGGAAAAGCGAAGCGCATTCCGCCACTATCGGGGTCGATGTCGAACTCAGATTTCGGCATGGATGCGCAGCGCGAAGATGGAGACCGGGCCGCGATCGGCGTTGTAGCCCGGGTTCTCGACGCGCTGGATATCGGCGGAAAGATCGACGCCCTCGACGACCGACGCCTTGTAGTAGAGCTCGAGGATCCGCTCCGTGTCGTAATGCTCGAGCCGGCCGTCGCCGATCAGGATGCCGAGCCCGCCGGCGGCGAGATAGGCGCGGGCGTCGCCGGAGATGCCGTTTATCACGCCGGCGAGGCCCACCGTGTCGTCATCCCGTCCCCATGCCTTCCCGCTCAACGACAACCCGCCCGAGACCGAGCGATTGACCTCGGTGAATTCGTAGGCCTCCTTGTGCCCGTCGTTGACGCTGATCCGCAGGAAAGCGCCGAGGGTCTCTGTCAGCCCCTGCTGGACATTCAGGATCAGGCCGGGCCGGGAGGCGTAGCGCCGGACCTTGGCGACGCTCGGCACCGTGCCGGTCGCCTCGCCTTCCCGGACGGCATCGTTGTAGTCGGCCATGCGGCCGCGATTGAGGAAGGCCAGGAGCTTGACCTTGCCGTTCTGGCCGAAGAACTGCTCCCGCACCTCCAACTCGGCATCCGTCTCGAACTGGCCGAAGCCGCGGACGAGCGCCCGGTCGTTCGGGACGCGCGACAGGTCGAAGACGCCGCCACGCAGCGTCCACCAGGACTGCGTCCATTCCGCCGCGGCACCATAGGTGTAGCCCCAGGCATCGGCGGCGTAGTCGAACGCCCCCGCATCGATGATCGACCAGTTCAGGAAGTCCTGCTTCGGATCGTGGGCGTAGTCGTTGGTGTCGAAGATGTCGGTGACGGAGAATTTCCCGAGCGTGATCGTGATGTTGTCGGCGGCGTGCGTGCCCGCGAGCTGGTTCTGGTCGGATTTGACCGTCTGCGCCTCGCCGCCGAGATCGATCGTTTCGCGCAGGAAGGCGCGCGGCAGCCGCACATAGGGCTCCGCCGACCCCACCTTGTACGCCTCGCCGCTCGGGAATCCGGCGACGCCCAGCGTATCGCTGAGCCCGAAGCCCTGATCGACCTCGGCGTCGGCATAGGCGGCGAGTCCCGGAAAGAGCCGCACACCGGCAAACACCGTGCCGTCGATCGTCTCGTCGCCGCGATGGCCGGGGTCGAGGCTGTTCGGCCCGCGATAAGGCGAGGCGAAGGGCGGATGGTACTGGGTCACCTCGGTGAACTGGGCGTGGACGTCGTAGATTTCAGGGTTCACCGCATCCGGCTCGTCGCCGGAATCGGCGAACGCACCCGTCGCGCAGGCCGCCAACAGCCCGGCGGAAACGAACAGCAGCCGCGAAGCGGTCCTTCCTTCACGCTTCGGGAATGGCACGATCGATCTGCCAGGTCGCGGCCGAGACATAAGGTTCGAGGCTCAGACGGCCGACGATCTGCTCCAGCGCTGTGTCGTTGCGGCTCGCGGCGACGGCCTGCGCGGTGACCTCGACCTTGGACGTGTCGGGGATGTCCTCGCTGTCGAGACGGCGGAGGCCGAGCCCGGCCTGCGACAGCGCGTGGAGCAGGAGCGAGCGGATATGCGCCTCCTCGGCGCCCCGGCAGGTGACCTCGACCGTGTACTGGGTCTCGACGTCGCCCGCCGTCAGCACGCGCCGGTTGAGCCGGCGGACCAGAGGCCGCAGGAAGAGATTGGTGAGAACCACGAACCCGGCCGCCCCGATGGCCGGCGCCCAATAGCCGCCGCCGCCAAAGGTGCCGACCATGGCAGAGCACCACAAAGTCGCCGCAGTGTTGAGGCCGTGCACGTTGATCCCCTCCCGCAGGATGACGCCTGCGCCG
>DATGFU010000267.1:0-14048 GCA_035308865.1 Allostellaceae bacterium
GGACGCGATTCCGTCGACGGCCGCCGTGCGCGCCTACCCCGTCGTCGAGCGGAACGAGATCGTCTGGATCTGGATGGGTGAACCCGAGCGGGCCGACAGCACGGCAATCGTCGAATATCCGTTCAACGACGACTACGCAAACTGGCCGCACAAGCGGGAGGTCTATGCACTCGAGGCGAATTATCTTCTCGTGCTCGACAATCTGATGGATCTGACGCATCTCGCCTACGTCCATCGGCGAACGGTCGGCGGGAACCCATCCGCTCACGTCAATGCGCGCATGACCTCGACGCCGACCGAACGCGGCGTGCAGTTCAGCCGCTGGCTGCTCGATTGCGCTCCCCCGGCGACCTACGCCAAGGCGGTGCGTTTCTCCGGCAATGTCGATCGTTGGCAGGAATTCGAGTTCGTGGCTCCTGGCACCGTGCTGCAATGGACCGGCGCGACGGATGCCGGCACCGGCGCGGACGAGGGGCGCCGCGAGGGCGGGTTCTCGCTACGGATATTCCACGGCGTCACCCCGGAGACGGAAGGAAGCTGCCATTACTTCTGGTCGGCTGCGAACGGCTACAGCCAGGACGACCCGGGCGCGACCGACCGCCTGTTCGAGGAGATCGCCGCCACCTTCATGGAGGACAAGGCGCTCCTGGCCGAGCAGCAGGCCAGCCTCGCCGAAAGCGGCGAGACGGGGCTCGTCGATATCAAGGCCGACGTTGCCCGCATCCAGATGCGGCGCGTCATCCGCCGCCTGATCGAGGCGGAAGCGTCCCGCCCTGGTCCTGAAACCTGTTAGGGAGAAGGTCCCGTGCCCCAGCTTGCGGCGTTCAACCTCCGGGCCTGGATCGAGGCGCATCGCCATCTGCTGCGGCCGCCCGTCGGGAACCAACAGATCTGGTCCGATGCCGGGCTGATGGTGACGATCGTCGGCGGACCCAACCAGCGGACGGACTTCCATGACGATCCGGCGGAGGAATTCTTCTATCAGCTCGAAGGCGACATGGTCCTGAAGGTCGTCGACCGCGGCCGGCATTACGACGTGCCGATCCGCCAGGGCGATGTCTTCCTGCTGCCGCCGCATGTCCGGCATTCGCCCCAGCGGCCGGTACCCGGCTCTGTGGGCCTGGTGGTCGAGCCGCAGCGGGCGGAAGGCGAGCGGGACGGATTCGAGTGGTACTGCTTCGGCTGTGGCAACCGCGTGCATCGCGTCGAAGTTCAGCTGACCAGCATCGTGCGCGATCTGCCGCCGCTCTTCGAGGCCTTCTACGGCGACCGCGACGCTCGTACCTGTACCGGCTGTGGCACCGTCCATCCGGGCAAGGCGCCGCCCGAAGGCTGGGTCGTGCTGCCTTGATCATCGACATCCACAGTCATTTCTTCCCCAAGACTTGGCCGGACCTTGCCGAAAGGTTCGGCACGCCGGATTGGCCCTGGATCAGGCATGTCGACCGCGACCGGGCGATGGTCATGCTGGGCGCACGGGAGTTCCGGCCGATCTATTCCGCGTGCTGGGATCCGGGGAGGCGGATCGAGGAGCTGGATCAAGACGGTATCGATCTCCAGGTCATCTGCGCGACCCCGGTCCTCTTCGCCTACAGCCGCCCGGCCGATCAGGCGGCATATTGCGCACAGCTCCTCAACGACGCCGCGCTCGAGCTCTGCGCGCGATCGGGCGGGCGGCTGCGGGCGCTCGCCCAGGTGCCCCTGCAAGACATCGATCTCGCCTGCCGCGAGCTGTCGCGCGCCATGCGTAGCGGCCATCTCGGTGTGCAGATCGGCAACCATGTCGGGGAGAAAGGCCTGGAGGACCCCGGCATCCTCGCCTTTCTCCATCACTGCGCCGATGAGGGCGCCGCTGTGCTCGTCCATCCCTGGGACATGATGGGCGATGCGCGGATGAAGAAGTACATGCTGCCTTGGCTCGTGGCGATGCCGGCAGAGACACAGCTCTCGATCCTCGCGCTGATTCTGTCGGGCGCCTTCGAAACCTTGCCGCATCATCTGCGCATCTGCTTCGCCCATGGCGGCGGCAGTTTTCCGTACCTGCTAGGCCGAGCCGAGAATGCCTGGCACAACCGCAACATCGTTCGCGAGGACTGCCCGCGGCCGCCATCGGCCTATGTCGATCGCTTCTCAGTCGATTCCGCCGTTTTCGACCCGGCTGCGTTGGAGCTGCTAATCGGCGTGATGGGGACCGACCGGGTTATGCTGGGGACCGACTACCCGTTTCCCTTGGGCGAAAGGCCGATGGGTGGGCTCGTTCGATCCGCTTCGTTCCTGGAGCCGTCTGATCGCGCGCTCATCCTGGGCGACAACGCGGCAAGATTCCTCGGGATCGCCCCCGGGTTAGCAACAAATCAAGATGGTTGCGGGGGCCTGCAACCATCTTGATTTGTTGCTGAGAGCGGAAGCGAACGTCGGTCTTTCCTCTCTGCGGCGAGAGCGCCCCTCAGTATGAAACACTACTTTTACGCTGAGACCGAAATCTGAGGTTTGCGCAGGTTCAAATCCCGGGCACGCATCCGTGCCACGATGTGATCGTTCGAATGCAATACCGGCAGGGCTCAGCGGCCGATCCCGATACGATCGCGACGGTTCCCGGGTTCCCCTGGGTGATTCGGGCTAGCCCGATCGTGCAGGCGTACCCAATGTCGGACAGCCACCACGAACGAATGCCAGCACCGGCCAATGCGGGCTCCGCGGCCACAGTCCGGTATCGGCGCCGAGGGCCGAGGCGTCACAGCAACTGCCGTAAGGTAGCCTTGGTCACGGGCGATAGGTCGGAGGAGCCGGATTTCTCTCTGCAGCGTAGATGCTGCGCTGATGCCACAGCGGGTACGGCATCCTTGTCCGGCTTACCTCGTCCAGTCGCGCCACCTCGGCGCCGCTGAGCACCCATTGCCCCGCGGCCAGATTGTCACGGAGCTGCTGCTCATTGCGGGCACCCAGGATCACGCTAGTGATGCCGGGCTTCCGCAGCAGCCAGTTGATCGCGACCTGCGCGAGCGACACACGACGGGACTCGGCGATCTCCCGCACGGCTCCGACGATCGCCGGCGCGGTCGCCGGGTCGTAGAGATCGGACGGCCCGAGGACGGACAGGCGCGTCCCTTCCGTCGTTTTGCCTTCGTCGAGGAACTTGCCGGAGAGAAATCCGCTGGCCAACGGCCCCCAGATCAGCACGCCGACATCCTGGTCGCGGGCAGCGGGCAGGAGATCGTGCTCAGCATCGCGTCCCAGCAGCGAGTAGTAGATCTGGTGCGACGTGAAGCGCTTGATCCCCATCCGCTCGGACAGGCTCAAGGCCTTCATGAACTGCCACCCGCAGAAGTTGGAGCATCCGACATGCCGGACCTTGCCCGCGTTCACGAGCCGATCCAGAGCTTCGAGCGTCTCCTCGAGCGGAACAAGCGCATCGAATTCGTGAAGCTGGTAAAGATCGATCCAGTCGGTGCCAAGGCGCCGCAGGCTCGCCTCGCACGCTTCGATCAGACGACGCCGCGACAAGCCGACCGCGCCGGGCTCCGGTCCGGTACGGCCGAAGGCCTTGGTGGCGATGAGCACGTCTTTGCGGCTGCTGCCGAGCGCCCTGCCAAGCATCTCCTCGGCGACGCCGTCGGAATAGATGTCGGCCGTGTCGAACAGGCCGACGCCGTTATCGCGGCAGATATCGACGAGGCGTGCAGCCTCCCGCTGGTCAAGGCCGCCCAAGAAGCAAGGGCCGCCGAATGTGACAGTCCCGAAGGCGAGAATGCTCGTCTGCAGTTTCGACCAGCCGAGCGTGGCGCTCTTCATGAAGATCCTTCCGACCCGACGACGCCGCCAGTCATCCCCGCTTGGCCAAAATTAGTACCGAACGTTACTACGATCAAGCCAGACCGTGAGCGGGAAACGGTTGAACCGGGCGCAGGCGAATTGCTATCCTTTCGCAGCCGCGCATGAAGAGGTGTGAATGCAGAAAGTGCTGAAGACCAGGGCAAACGGCGTGGCGCGCGAGGACATCGTCGCCGCCGCCACGAAGCTTTTTGCGGACCGGGGATTTTCCGGCGTGACGCTGCGCGAGATCGCGGCAAAGGCGAAGGTCCACGTCCCCGCGATCTACCACCACTTCGACGATAAGCGCGCGCTCTACGTAACCTGCGCTATCAATGCCTTTTCGACTCCCTCGCTGAGGCTCGCACAGATCCTGAACGACGAGATGGGAGACGAGGAGCATCTTTTCGTCTTCATGACCGGCATGTGCCGGCTGAATTTTACCGAGCCGGTGCTCGTCAAGCTGGTCCAGCGTCAGGTGCTCGACGATGACAGGATGCTGCTCGACCTGCTGAACTCGTATGCGATCGGGTCCTACATCGAGCCGCTCGTCAAGATCCTGTCGCGCGTCACGACCGGCAGGGACGTTCGCCAGATCGCGTTTTCCATGCTCGCCTTGTCCTACGGCGCTGCCCAGCTCAAGGGCTTCAGATCCGCGACGGGATGGTCGACGACGGCCTTCAGCAGCCCGGAGGAGCTGGCGCGGTTCGTGCTTGGCGTGATCCTGCCCGAGATCGACTGGACGCCGTTCGCGGCCGCGCCGCGCCGCAAGGCCGGCCGCCCCAAGGGCAAGGCAGCGGACGGCTCGGCCGGAATTCCGGCCGAGCCGCCGGCCCGGTCCCGGGCGGCGGCGCGGCGCGCGGCCCTTTAACACCCCGCCGCCGGCTTCCTGAAATTGGCGAGCCAATCGGGATCGGTCGCGGCGAAGCGCGAATTGCCGCGCTCCATGTGACCCCAGCCCTCTTCGCCGTCCCAGCGCCACTCGACCTTCTGCTCGTTGACCCAGGTGAGCGTCTTCGTCCGGCTTTGCGCCGGCACGCTCCAGTAGTGATCCGCCGGAAAGAGCAGCATCAGCGGCACCGAATTGATCAGCTTCGTCGCCGAAATCTCCAGCCGGCCCAGAGTCGGGCTCTCGAAACTCAAGGTCACTGGAGCAAACAGCCGGTCGGCCTGATTGAGCCATCCCCCGCTGTCGGTCGTGAGCTCGATGTCGTGCAGCACGCCGTCGACGATCGCGGCCGAGCGGCCCGTGGCGATGCCGTCGAAACCGTGCGCCTTCAACGTGAAGATGTTGAAGCTTCGCCCGCTGGGAAACATGCCGTTCGCCCAGATATGCGACTTGTACCGCGTCAGATTGCGCACGCCGCGCGAATGGTCGCGGGTTGCGACCGCATCGATGGAATAGACCTCGCCGTCGCCGCACTGGATCGTGCCCGTCAGCCGGCCGTTCTGCTCGATATGGCCTTCGGGCGAGTTGTAGTTGGCTTCGGCGTTCCACACGGTATGGTCCTGCTGGCGATCGGCATGCATGTCCCAGATCGGCTGCTCCGACCGGAATTCCAGGTCGAACTGCACGAGCCCGGTCGCGCCTACCTGCAGCCCCACCGTGTTGAGATCCGTCATCGTGCGCTCTTCCATCGGACCGTCGAAGACATAGCGCAGCCGGCGGCCCGGCTCGGGGATCTCGAGCCGGAACACACCGGAATCCGGGACCTTGGGATCGGTTCCGGGCCCCATGTTGCGGCTGACGAAGACGCGGTCGTTCGGCAGGGCGATATAGGACATGTTCCGCCACAACCGGTTGCGGATGACCCAGCGCCCCATCGACAGCATGCCGCCGATCCCGGTGACGGGGTCGTAGAAGGCGACGACGTAGTTCTCTCCCCAGTTCTCGGTCGCGGGGATTTCGGTCAGGGGGAATTCGTCATTCACCAGCGAGCTGGACATGGCGGCGGTTCCTTCAGCTTAGGGGTTAGGCGCGCTCGGCGCGTTCGGTCCACCCATGGCCCGTGAGCCCGTTCCAGCGGAATTCCGTGGGCTGCTCGAAGCAATAATGGGTGCCGATCTCGGAGGTGGCGATCCCGTCATACTGGTCCATGTAGCGATCGGACGATTGCGCGATGACGCGCAGCAGCCTTGCCTCGATCGCCATCGTGCCGAGCTCGCTCTCGAGCTCGAAGGCGTAGGTCTCGGGCGGCAGGTTCTTGTCGGTCAGGATCGGCAGCTCGCCGGCCGTGGCCGGCAGTATCCGGTCGCCGTCGAAGACCACCGCGCGCGCGACGCCGACCGATCGGACGCCGTTCTCGAACTTGTAGCTGCGCACCATCGAGAAGGCCCGCCCGCCGGGAAACTGGCCATGGAGCCAATAGAAGCCACCGAAATTGGACAATTCGCGGGGACCGCGCGAATGATCCCGGTAGGCGTTGCCGTCCATCTCGACGGTTCGCTCGCCACCGCCCGGCGCATCGTAGCGGATCCGGCCGGTGAGGCGGCCGTGCTGCTCGTAGTGGAAGGTGGCCCAGTTCTCGCCGATCAGCTCCCCGAAATCCCACGGCCGCCGCGTCGCGACGAAAGTGAGGTCCATGTCGACCGTCACGTACGGACCCTCGGACAGATGAGTGTGGGGACCAGCCATCATTTGCTCGACGGTCAGGCGCCGCGCCGGCCCCGAATAGGTGAGCCGCCATTTGCTGCCGGGCTCAAGGCATTGCAGCTTCAGAAGGGCTCCGCCGGCGCCCCGCTCGACCGGATGGTTGCCGAAGCCGCGGATGACCAGATGGTCGCCGCGCGGCAGGTAGAGCAGGACCTGTTCGCGCCAGATCGAGGCGTTGCGCGGCCAGCGGCCGAGATGCAGCCAGCAGCCGGCCTCGTTCACCGGATCATAGCCGTCGAAGCAGTAATTCTCGCTCCAGGCCGGGATCGCCGGAATCCCGGTGACGGGGAGTTCCTCGTCCCAACTCGGCAGGTCTTTCGTCGACAAGATTTGTCCTCCCCTCGCAGCGCTCGGCGCGTCAGAAGCCGGGCGCCTGGCTGAAGCCGTCCTGGATCGTCGAGTATTTCTCCAGCACCGCCACGATCGGCCGGCGGCCGCCGGTCGCGTTGTTGCACACGGTCATGCAAGCGACGCCGTCCCGGTCGCCGATCCGGGTCCGCGAGACGGTTTCGGCACAGACGTAGGAATCCGGTCCGCCGTGATCGGTGTCGTGCCCGGTGATGAACGCCGATGCGGGAGTCAGGGCGACCTCGACGACGCTTTCGTCCTCGAGTGTCAGCCCCATGCGGCCGCCGCGGATCGTCAGGCCGTCAATGTTGCAGTTGGCGGCGATGTCGATCGCCTTGGCGTGCGTGACCACGCCCTCGCGGACCACCCAGCCGCCGAGCGCCAGATTCCCCTTGGCGTCGATGAAGCTGATGACCGAATGCGAGAGCGCGAAACCGATCGTGCCGACCACCCATCGACAGGCGCGCAGATTGTCGCCGTCGCGCGGCCCCCAGCTATGGTCGCGGTGGCCCAGCCCGTCGGCGATGTCGTGGCGCCGGCCGCGCAGGGTAACGTGCCCTTCGACCCGGCCCGAGCTCTCGTAATGCCCATGAGCCCCGATATGCACGTCGTCGGCGCCAAGCCATTTCCAGCAGGGCGTCGACGGGTAGAAATCGCTATAGAAGATCTCCGCCAGGACCCCTGGATATTCGGCGCGAAGCCTGATCCGGCCGTCCTCGGTGTATTTGAAGGTAAGGCCGCCTGCGCCAAACCCGTCGGACGCCCGCGAATCCACCGTCAGCGGCAGGCCGAAGCGCAGGCGCCGGAACCGGGTGCCGTCGGGAGCCTGGATGTAGATCCATTCCTGGCAGCACCGGGCGTTGGGCTGCGTCCCGATCCGCGAATAGAGCGTCAGGCCCGACGCGCGATCCATGAAGAACAGCACGACGGATTCCTGCCAGTCGGGTTCGGTGCCCGGCTCGTGCCGGAAATCGGCATCGAAGAGCATGTTCATGCTTCGGCCCCCTGCTGGGTTATCGGCTGCAGCAGCTCGATCAGCCGCCGCTCGAACATCGGGATGACGAAGTAACCGCCGGCGCCCTGAGTGAAATCCTCCGTGGCGCCGTCGAGAAAGCCGCGCACCGCGCCGGCCCCCAGCGCCGCCAGCCGAAGCACACCCCAGACGTCGTAGAAGTGCAGGGTCTCCTCGTCGCAGGCGCGGCCGCCGGCAGTCTCGTAGTGGCCCATGAATTCCGGCCACGGCATCACCGGCGTCACGGTCGGGCGGAAATAGGCGAGATCCTCGGCCGGATCGCCGAGATGCGCGAATTCCCAGTCGAGCACGCCGCTCAGCTGCCCATCGGCGGCGAGCAGATTGTGCGGCCGGTAGTCACCATGCACGATGGCCTGCCGACGGTACGGCTCGTCGCAACGCTCCGAGACCCAGTGAAAAGCGAAGTCGATGAGCGGCGACGGCTCGATGGCGTTGTCGCGCCATTGCCGCCAGGCCGCGTCAACCCGACGTCGCAGCTCGCCGGCGGCGTCGGCAAACCCGGCCGTGCGCGGATCGATCGCGTGCAACCTAGCGAGCGCGCTTGCCGCCCCGGCCACGAATTCCGGATCGACGCCCGCAAACGCCGTAAAATCACCGGTCGGCGCGCCGGGCAGCCGGCGCATCAGGAGAAACGGCGGGCCGAGCACCGTTTCGATCGCCTCGACATGGAGTATTTCCGGTATCGGCAGGCCGCTTTCCGCCAGCGCGCGGAGGATCGGCACTTCCTCCACCACGGCCGTCCCCATATGGGTCATGCCGGTGTCCTGCCGCATGACGACGCGCGCCGGCAGCCGGTCGGCGCCGTCGATGGAAATGAAGATCGTCTTCTTCGAACGGCCGCCCGGCAGGATCTCGACCGAGACCGCCGTGATCTCCGGCGTTTGGGGAAAACGCCTCCTCAGATAGTCTGTCACGCTCTCTGGCGTGACGCGCAGATAGACCGAGGGTGGCGCATCCCGCACCGGGCGAACGTCGGCGGGTGCTGCGGAAAGAGCCGCATGCCAGCGAGCTTCCAGCGCGAAGATTGCCTCGAGGCGCTCCTGGATCGCGGCATCGCCCCCGGCGGATGAAAGCCGCCGGAGCAACCCGGCGAGGATCGTCCGAAGCGCGAAGACCTGCTCTGCCGCGGCGCCCGGGACCTCGTCCGCCGGAACCGGATCCTGGTCGCCCAACAGGGCCGCCGACCGCGCGATCTCGGCGGCGAACTGGTCCTTCATCCGCGCGAGCGCAGCCGGCGCGCGGTCGCCGTCGGCGGCCAGGCGCGACAGGACCAGGCCGGCGAAAGCCGCACGTTCCGCCGCGTCGCCGGATCTCAGCCCGGGCCGGATGAAGGCGTCGATGTCGTCCACGATTCTCCGCAGGAAGCGCGCCCGGATCCGATCGAGCGGCGTTGCCGAGTTCCGCGCCGCCGAGCTCATCGCCTCCAGCACCCTTGCGCACCGCCCGCATCCTGCATCCGATCGACCCAAAATTGGTATCGTCTGTTATACATCCCATAGTCGGCGAAGCGCGGCCAGATTGCAAGAGGTACATCGCGAGACGAAGCAATATCTAGCACCGCAACGACCGCCCCGCAACGTCGAGCACCAGCATGTCGGCTGTACAGGTTGGATTACAAACGATACTAATATGACGAATCGGATGGAGGCGGCGGACGCCCATCCATCCAGCCGTCTCCACAGCGGAGCGGCTTCGAAAGCGGAGCGATCAGGTGAGGCTACGGAGCAGCATTGTTCTCGACTTGATGCGCAACGCCCTGGCGGCACGCCTCGGCAACGGCCTCGGGCAGGCTGACGATCCATTGCTGCTGAACGGCGTGATGACCCTCGTCGGGCGAAGCGAAAGCGGCCTGCCGACCGTCGAGCGAATCAGGGACGAGGTGAAGGGGCTGGTCGCCCGGATTGCCGCGGTTTCTCCCCATTCGATCGAGACGCGCACGGACGCGGTGGCAGTCCTCGTGGCACCGCCGCTTGTCGCCGGCATGGACCCGGTTGCTTATTTCCAGAGTGCGCTCGCGTTCTTCGCGGACGTCATCGGCGATTTCGGCCGGCCGGGCGAGCTGGCGCCGGACTTCATGCCGATCGTCGCGGAGATCGCGGAATGGGAAGAGCGGACCGAGCGCGTCGGATCGCCGGCCGCCCCGGCGGCGGCTTCCGACGGGTCGCGCGAGACGCCGCTGACCGCTTCTGCGGTCAAGGACGTTCTGGTTGCCGCCGATGTCGTCGACCCCGATGCCTCGGTCACCCGGTTCGAGGAGATCACCGGGGGAATGTCGAAGCAGGCCTATCGCCTCAGCACCCGGTGCGGCGCGCACGGCAAAAGGGAGATGATCATAAAGCGGAGTGCGGGCGAGCCGCTCGCGCCGATCGATTGCATGCAGCTCGCCCGGGAATACGGCGTCCTGAAGGCCGTCTCCGACATCGGGATGCTGGTCCCGCGGCCGCTTTGCCTCGGCCTCGGACTACCCGGTGCCGGCGGCGATTTCTACGTCATGGAAGCGAGACCCGGCCATTGCACGACCTCGTTCCTGACGACGAGCGCGCCGGTTCCAAAAAAGGTAATGCTGCAGATCGCCGAGCAGATGGCCCGGCTCCATACGCTGAACCTGGCGGCGCTCGCCGGGTTCATCGAGGAGTATGAAGCGGCCGACACCAGTTCCAGGACCGCGGACCGGATGGTCGCGCGGCGCCTTGAGAGATGGCGGGAATTGCGGCAGAGCTTCGTGCGAAGCCCATCGCCGGTGGAGGACTATCTCTTCTCCTGGCTGTTCGCGAACATCCCCGAAAACAAGGCGCCCCCGGTGCTCGTCCATGGCGATCTGGTCCCGCATAATTGCCTGTGGGACGGTGACGAGCTCACTGCGGTCCTCGATTGGGAAGGCGCCCATTTCGGCGATCCGGCGGAGGACCTGGCCTACGCCAAGCCCCATATCGAGCGGCGCATGGATTGGGCTGAGTTCACCGCCCATTACGAGGCGTGCGGCGGGCCCCGGATCGCGCCGCGGGCGATCGAATACCACAGCTGCTATTCGAATTTCCGCAGCCTGCTGATCGCCAATGTTCTCGTGACCCAGATCCCGCCCAGTTCCCGCGACCTGCGCCCCCTGGTCGTCGACAGCGCCTTCAGCAGCATGTTCATCGACATCTGCATGTCGTCGGCGCGCAATTTCGATCGCATGGGCAGCGAGGGCGAGCGTGCCTGATTTCGACGCGATCATCATCGGCGGCGGTCATAACGGGCTCGCCTGTGCCGCCTGTCTCGCCCGCGGCGGCCGGCGCGTCCTTGTCCTCGAAGCGCGGAAGCTGGTTGGCGGCTTTGCCACCACAGAGGCGCCGTTTGCTAACCTCCCGCACATTATCTCCCCCATGGCGTCGATGGATCTGGCGACAGCGAACATGCCGCCGTCGATCATCGATGATCTGCGTCTGGCGGAGCACGGGCTGGGGCTGATCGAGGTAGATCCGTTCTACTCTCATGTGACGCAGGACGGGCGATCCTTCGCCTTCTGGCGCAGCATCGACAGGACCTGCGCCGAGATCGCGCAATTCTCTGCGCGCGATGCGCGCCGCTACCGCGAGATGACGGCCGCGTTCATCGCGTTGTGGCGCACCATGTCGCCCTATCTGCACGCGCATCCGCGGCGTCCCGGCATCGGCACCATCGCATCCGTGCTCACCGCGGCGATCCGCAGCCAGGCCGGCCTTCGCGGCGCGGCCCGCGCCCTGTTTTCGAGCCCCTACGCGGTCATCGAGGAGAACTTCGAGAGCCCGGCGCTGCGTGCGGCGCTCGCCATCTTCGCCGCGGCGTCCGGCTCGCCGCTGGACGAGCCGGGCTCGGGCCTCATCATGGCCATGATGGCCATGCAGCACGAATGGGGCGTCCGGCGGCCCAAAGGCGGCATGGGCGCGTTTTCCGATGCGCTGCGGCGGGCGGCGGAAGCCCACGGCGCGGAGATCCGGACCGGCTGTCCGGTCCGCGGCGTGATCATGCAGCAAGACCGCGCGGTGGGCGTCGAGACCGCGGACGGGGAGGCCATCTTCGCCCGCAACGTCATCGCGGCGCTCGACCCGATCACGCTCTTCACGAAGCTGGTGTCGACGGGCGCGGTGCCGGAGAAACTGCAGCGCGAGTTGAAGGCGCTCGGCGTGTGGCGCGCGAATCTGGCGCCGATGCGGGTCGATCTCGCCGTGCTGGGAAAGCCGGAGATGGTGGTTCCGGCCGAGCGTGCCGAGGTGCTCCTGCCGACCTCGACCCTGCTCGGCCCCGGCTTCGAGGCCACCCAGCAATTCCTCAAGGTCGCTGCCGCTGGCCATCTTCCCGACGGGGACATTCCGATCTGGCCGGCAAGCCCGTCGCGGCTCGACCGTTCCCTGGTTGCCGGGGAGGCCGAGCTGGAGACGTTCTACATCTTCGTGCCGGCGGTGCCCTACCGGCTGGCCGGCGGCGCGCGGTGGAGCGATCTCCGCGAGGTCGTGGCGGAGCGCGTCATCTCGACGATGGGGCGGGTCATGCCCGGAATCGGCGGGCGGATCATCGGCCGCTCCGTGCGGACGCCGCAGGATATCGAGGAGACAAGCGGCATTCATCGCGGTTCCGCCTATCACGCAGACCTGTCGCTCGCGCAAATGGGCGTGTGGCGTCCGACCCCGTCTCTCGCGGGTTACGAGACGCCAATCGCCGGGCTGTGGCACACGGCGGCAGGCGCGCATCCCGTCGCGGGGGTCAACGGCCTGGCAGGTGCGATCGCCGCCCGGACGGTCCTGCGCCGCGGCTTCGCCTAGCCGTCCCCGCGTGGCAAAGACTCGGCCAGCGAGATCATCGCGTTCAGCGATTTCAGCGGGAGCGCCACGTACTGCAGCCCGACGAGGCAAACCTTGATGTCGGAGGTCGGGTGGCGCTCGGCAAGGTTCAGCGAGCCATAGCCGACGATGGGGCCCTTCAGGCAGTTGAGAACATCGAAATAGCGCAGCCGGTAGGCGCTGATCTTCTGCCCGCCGGCCTCCTCGTACCAGCGCATCAGAGTCGGCCGATCGACGACCCCGGCGACCGCATGGGAAAACAGGAAGAACTCGTCGGCGGGATCGCCGATATGCGATGCTTCCCAATCGAGCACCGCCGTCACGCGGCCTTCATCGATCATCGCATTATGCAGTCCGAAATCGCCGTGCACGAGCACCGGCGGCTGGTCGCTCTCAGGCGGGTTCGCGCGCAGCCAGGCGAGCCCGCGGCGGATCCCCGGTGAGGACAGGGCGTTGCAGCGATCGGCGATGCCGGTCCAATAATCGACAAAGGCCGGCGCGAATTCCGCCAGCGTGCGGTATTCGGCCCAGCGCGCGAAATGGCTGCGCCGGAAGACGGGATCGGCCCGATCGAGCGGCGTCGCATGGATGCGGGCCAGGACGCCGACGAGATGCCGGATCAGCGCCGGAGAGAGGTCCGCGGCGCCACTGATCACGCTGCCGTAGTTGCGGCCGGGCGCACGGCTCGAGATCAGGAATTTCGCGCCGAGCCGGGCCGGATCCTCCTCGACATGGATGGGCTCGGCGACCGGCACGCCATGCTCGAAGGCGTAGCGGAGCGCCGGGAACTCCGCGCCGATATCGGCGCCATCCATGAAGAACGGCGTGCCGTGCTGGGCGGCCCGCAGCACCAGGGATTGCCGGCCCCGAGCCTCGTCGCGCGCGTCGAACAGGATCGTGATCTTGGAATAGCCGCCGGGCAGCCTCCGGAAGTTCTCGACCGTCGTGTGTTCCCAGCCGGGGACGCAGCTGCGGAGATAGCGCTCCAGCGTCTCCCGCGAGATGGTCGGCTGGGGATCGGCGGGGTTTGGTCCAGGCGCATCGTCGTAGGGACCGGCGAGATCGGCCTCCCAGGCGACGATCTCCTCCAGGAGCTGCCGGGCCGCAAGGTCCGGCCGCGCCGCCAGATGGTCGACCACGGCGGCGAGCACGGCAGAGAGCTCGCCGAAGGTCGCACGGAGCGTCGCGACGTTGGGAGGGGCGAGCCGGTCGAGTGTCCCGGCCACGGCCTCGGTGAGCGCGCCCTTCGGCGCGATCAGCTCCGCGCTGCGCCGCAAGATCGCGCGTCCGCGCTCGTATGAGACGGCAAAGAACGCGCCCTGCTGGCGCTTGATCAGCTCGTCCAGGATCAGCCTTGCGGTCCCGGCCAGCTCGAGCAGATCCGGCTCGGACAAGCTTCCGGACA
>DATGFU010000268.1:0-2064 GCA_035308865.1 Allostellaceae bacterium
CGGGTCCCACCCACTCGGGGCATCGAGGCTCACCGGCAATCAAGTTAAAGAATTGCAACAGCGGGAATTTTTATCGTCTCCGGCTTTACCGATCGGATTTCCGTGCTGGCTGTACCGGCGATCCCAGCGGGTCTGTTGAACCAATTTTTATCGCATAGATCTACATCTATCATCAAAAAGATCCGGATCTATAGGTCCAGCGGATTTCAACCCATTCGATCGATGGTTTCGCCCGTCGAGTTGTGGGATCTGGGCATCACGCCTCAACCAGTGAGTTATCGGGGGGAGACAACGATGACCAGCATACGCAGGATCGGCGCGATCGCGGCGATCGGCGCGCTGACCGCGAGCGCCGCGGCAATCGCACCCGTCAAGGCCGACGAGTTGTCGGATCTGCGCGCCAACCAGGAAGTGCTGCAGCAGCGCCTCGACCAGTTGGCGCAGGTCGGCACCGCGAAACCGAATTTGCCGCCCGGCAGTGCGACGATCGCCGGCAGCTTCCCGCGCTCGTTCCTGATCCCGGGCACCGACACCTCGATCCAGATCGGCGGCTATGTCGATCTCTCGGCGTCCTACTTCTTCACCGGCGGCGCCAACAATGCCAACGTCGCGGTGCCGCCGGTGACCGGCGCCCCGGTCGCCTCCGGCCTGCCGCTGGCGGTTCCGGTGCCGACCTCCGGGCTCTATGGGCAACAGCGCCAATACGGCTGGTTCCGCATGCAGGCCTCCGAATCGCGCCTGTTTGTCGAGACCCGCACCCCGACCGCCTGGGGCCAGGCCCTGACCCACGTCGAATTCGACTTCTTCGGCTGCACCGCCGGCACCTACTGCAACGACCTCAACACTGCGACCAACCCGGACACGCCGCGCCTGCGCCTTGCCTACGGCACGTTGGGCGGGTTCATCGCCGGCCAGACCTGGGTCCCGGGCAACGATCTGGCGGCGGCGCCGGACATCTTCGACTTTGGCGGCGATGTCGGCGGCTGGGGCTGGGCCCGCGCGCCGCAGATCGGCTACAAGACCGACGTGCCGTGGCTGTACGGCGCCAGCGTCGGGGTCTACGCGGTGCAGCCCTACACCCAGGTCGCCACCCCGCTCGGCTCGTTCACCGACGAGAGCATCGGCGTCTCGGTCGGTTCCTCGCCGGTCGCCGGCACTCCCGCCACGCTCGCCAACATCGCCAAGACGCAGTATCCGGACATGGCGCTGGTGATGAACTGGGAGCAGCCCTGGGGGCACTTCCAATTGCACGGCATGGTCAAGGACATGGAGCTCAGTGACGGCCTGTTCCTGCACCAGAACTTCATCGGCTACGGCGGCGGCTTCAGCGGCAGCGTCAAGCCCGAGTGGTTCGGCTGGAGCAAGGACAATCTCGGCTTCCAGGCCTTTGCCGGCGACGGGCTGGGCCACTGGAACGGTCCTCCGGGGTCCACCACGCTCACCTACTTCCAAGGCATCGCGACGAATTACGGCGGCGCCGGGCTGTACGGCAACCCCGGCAATCCCGATACAGCCACCGCGGCGGTGAAGTCTACCGCGGCCGGGGCGGCGGCGATCACCGCCACGACCGTGTTCTCGTGGGGCGGCGAGGTCAACTACCAGCACTGGTGGACGCCCAACCTGCGCTCGAGCCTGACCTTCGGCATCGGCCACCAGGACCTGCCAACGCATCTGCTCGGCATCACCTCGACCTCCGGCTACAACAAGGAGATCGAGACGGCGCACGCCAATTTGATCTGGAGCCCGGTGCCGTTCATCGATACCGGCTTCGAGTACATCTACGGCCATCGCCTGACCGCGGCCAACATCCGCGGCACCGACGAACACACCCTCGACTTCGACTTCAAGGTGAAGTTCTAGCCGAGACGAGACGTCGCGGCTGCCGGCACCGGGCCCTGCCCGGTGCCGGCTTTCGCATCAGGAGCGGCCGATGATCGAGATCCTCGAAGGGCTTCCGGACAATGTCATCGGCCTGGTCGTCAAGGGGCGGGTGACGCAGAAGGATTGCGCCGAGGTTCTGCTCCCGGCGGTCGAGAAGGCGCGCGACCGGCATCACCGGTTGCG
>DATGFU010000269.1:0-3975 GCA_035308865.1 Allostellaceae bacterium
CTTGAAAGAGCGGTACGCCGAGCGTCTTGCCCAGCACCTGCTCCAATTCCGGCTTGGGATAGATGACGGGCTCCAGCCCTTCGCGCCGACGCAGATAGGGATGCACCATGTCGCCCTGGATCGGGCCGGGCCGGACGATCGCGACTTCGACCACGAGGTCATAGAAGGTGCGCGGCTTGATCCGCGGCAACATCGACATCTGCGCGCGGCTTTCGATCTGGAAGGTGCCGAGTGTGTCGGCCTTGCGGATCATCGCATAGGTGCGTGGATCCTCGGCCGGGATCGTCGCGAGATCGAGCGCGATCGCCTTATGCTCGGCGAGGAGATCGAAGGCGCGCTTCATGCAGGTGAGCATACCGAGCGCAAGCACATCGACTTTCATGAAGTGCAAGGCGTCGATATCGTCCTTGTCCCATTCGATCACCTGGCGATCGACCATGGCGGCGGGCTCGATCGGCACGAGATCGTCGAGCCGGTCGTGGGTCAGCACGAAGCCGCCGGGATGCTGGCTCAAATGCCGGGGCGCCCCCATGAGCTGGCGCGCGAGGTCAAGCGCGAGGCGCAGGCGCCGGTCGGACAGATTGAGGTTCAGAGCCTCGAGGTGCTTGTCCTCGACGCCTTTCTCCGACCAGCCCCAGACCTGGGAGGAGAGCATCTTGATCAGGTCTTCGCTGAGGCCGAGCGCCTTGCCCACATCGCGGATCGCGCCCTTCGTTCTGTACCGGATGACGGTCGAGCAGAGCGCCGCGTGATCGCGGCCATAGGTGTCGAAAATCCACTGCATGATGATCTCGCGCCGCTCGTGCTCGAAATCGACGTCGATGTCCGGCGGCTCACGGCGCTCCTCGGAGACGAAGCGCTCGAAAAGGAGATCGTTGCGCGCCGGATCGATCGAGGTGATGCCGAGGACGTAGCAGACGGCGGAGTTGGCCGCCGAGCCGCGGCCCTGGCAGAGAATCTCCTTCGACCGAGCGAAGCGGACGATGGAATTGACTGTCAGGAAGTAGGGCGCGTAGCGCAGCTTCTCGACCAGCCGCAGCTCATGATCGAGCGTGCCGCGCACATCGTCCGGCAGCCCCTCGGGATAGCGGGCCGCGGCGCCTTCCCAGGTGAGCTTCTCCAGTGTTTGCTGCGGGGTCAGCGCCGGATCGGCACGCTCCTCCGGATATTGATAGGTGAGTTCATCGAGCGAGAAGCGGCAGCGCTCGACGATTTCGAATGCGCGTGCCAACGCCTCGGGGTAGCGCGCGAACAGGCGGTGCATTTCCTCGGGCGGCTTCAGATGCCGATCCGCATGGCGTTCGCGCCGGTCGCCGAGTTCGTCGATCGTGACCCTATGGCGGATGCAGGTCACCACGTCCTGCAGGATGCGCCGGCTCGGCGCGTGAAACAGCACGTCGTTGGTAACGACGGTCGCCACGCGCATCTGCGCTGCCAAGTTGGACAGCTCATGCAGACGGAGCTGGTCGTTCGGCCGGCGACGCAACGCGAGCGCCAGATAGGCGCTGTCGCCGAACGCCTCGCGCATCCGCCGAAGGCGCAGCGCGCATTCCTCGTCGGCGGTGTCCGGAACGAGGATGGCGATCAGGCCTTCGCCGTAGACGGCGAGATCGGGCCAGGCGAGATCGCACTTGCCTTTGCCCGCGCGTTTCTTGCCGAGCGACAGCAGCCGGCACAGACGGGAATAGGCCGGCCGGTCTGTCGGATAGACGAGCGCCGACATGCCGTCGCTGAGATCAAGCCGGCAGCCGACGACTAGGCGAATGCTGGTGGTCTTCGCCGCTTCGTGCGCGCGGACAATGCCGGCGAGCGAATTACGGTCCGCGATGCCGAGCGCCTCGATGCCCATCGCCGCCGCCGTGGCGAACAGCTCCTCGCAGGAGGACGCGCCCCGCAGAAAGCTGAAATGCGAGGTGACCTGCAGCTCGGCGTAGCGCGGGCCGTTCATCCGAAGATGCCGTGCAGGAACCAACGCTGCGAGCCGGTCAGCGGATCGTCGCCATCACCGGCGCGGAACACCCAGAACCGCTCGCCGGCGTCGTCCTCAATGCGAAAATAGTCGCGGACGGCGATCAGCTCGGGATCGCGCTTCCACCATTCGCCGAACACGCGCTCAGGCCCGTCGGCCCGCTTCACGCGGCGGCGCACACCGCGCCACGTGAAAGTGACCGGCGGGTGATCGGGAAGAAGCGCGACCGTCTCGATTGGTTCGGGGTGGGCGAAGAGCCGGGCGGGTCGCGGCCAATGGCCCGGCCAGTCCGCGCCGGTGTCCGCAGCCAGCGCTGGGATATGGCGGACCGCGCGCTCGGGCACGTCGCTCGCGACGGGCGCGGCGCGATAGAGGTTTTGTTCGCCCACGCGATTGGCCAGGAGATCGATCAGCCCGGAGACGTCCGGTTCTGCTTTCGCGACGAGGCTGGTCACGGCCTGCTTGAGCGTCAGCGGCTCCGCGACGGTTGCGGCGAGCGTCATGATCTCGATGCCGAAACCGGGCTGGATCGTCTCGATCTTGTCCGAGAGCAGCCGCGTCATGCGCTTGACGTCGCGGAGCGGCAATGCCGTGCCAACGCGCACGGCCTGGGCGCGGCTGTCGACGCGATGGCAGATGAGATCGAGCCGCCGCGCTCCGAGCCCCTTCTGCTCGAGCGCCTCACAAAGCTGTACGGAGAGCTTGCCGATGTAGCGCGCGATGGTTTCGGCCGCGCCGATCGGCTCGGCGAAGACGCGGCGGACCTCGATCAGCTCCTCCGGGCGGATCGGCTCGATGGGCTCGGCCAGTCCGCCGGTGGCCTGATCAAGCCGGCGGCCGAGCTCGGGCCCGAAGCGCAGAGTGAGCGGCGCGCGCGGCTGCGCCAGGAGATCGGAAATCCGCTCGAAGCCGAGTACGCGAAGCCCACCGACCAGTTCTGGCGCCAGACGCAGCGACGCGATCGGTAGCGCCGCAACGTCGGTGGCGGCCGCTCCCGGCGCGGAGACGAAGGCCGGGCGCGCCGCGAAGCGCGCCAGCGCGTGCGCCGCGCCCCAGGTATCGGCGATCGCGCCGCGCGCCCGGATGCCGACGCCGGCGAGTTTGTCGATCAAGGTGGCCAGCATGACAGCTTCACCGCCATGCAGGTGATCGGCTCCAGTGGAGTCGATGACGATCCCATCGGGTGGATCGGGCGCGACGATCGGCGCGAAGCGCTGCAGCATCCAGAGCGCGAGACGGTCGAGCGCCTCGGCGTCGGCAGCAGAATCAGCGTCCTGAAGGATGAGACCCGGGACCAGGACCTGGGCCTTGGTCGCGGGCATGCCGACGCGAAGGCCGGCGGCCTGAGCCGCGACATCCGCCGCCAGCACCACGCGCCGCCTTCCGTCGCGGCCGACAAGGACGAGCGGCGCCTCAGGCGGAGGCGCCGCGTCGCCGGACTTCCGTCTGACCCGGTCCGTGGACAAGGTCGGAAGGAAGAGCGAGACGACCCGTGTCATCGCACGCCTCCAATTCAAAGTCCGCGCTTTCACCGGCGCGGCAACGGATGAGTTCGACGAGCCAGCGCGGGCGCCCGACGCCGGGAACAGGGAGCGGCGTCGAGGGCAGCGCCGAGATCCGCCATCGTGTCGTTGCCGCGGTGGGCTGGCCGAAATCGGATGCCTCGGCCTGCCGCCGCCAACGCCTGACGGCTATGCCGATCCCGCCCGATGTCTCGGCTGCGATCTGGAGTCGCCTTGAGGTTGTCATTGACAGGCGCGCCACTTCGGCGACGACGGCGCCAAGTCCGCCGTGGCGCAGGCCTTCCTCGAAACAGGCGAGCACGGTCTTGTCGTCGCCGCCCTCAAGATAGATGACGCGATCGGATTTCAAGCCCGATTGCGAGAGCGCCGGCGCGAGCAGATCAGGCCGAGTAAGGCACCAAAGCACCTTGCCCTGGGTCCGGGCCGCAATTCCGGCGGCGAAGAGGCCGGCCGCCGCTCCGTCGATTGCTCCGTTGCTGCCCC
>DATGFU010000270.1:0-6429 GCA_035308865.1 Allostellaceae bacterium
TCACCCTGACCCTCTCCGCCCCCAGGGGCGGAGAGGGGACTCCGTCGAAGGATCATACCAGCCAACCTCACCCGATCTTGCGCTCGCGGCCTGCCCAATGGGGCTTGCGGAGCTCGCTCTTGAGAATTTTGTGCTGCGGCGATGTCGGCAGGGAATCGCGCGTCTCGAAGCTGCGCGGGATCTTGTAGCCGGCGATCAGGGCCCGGCAATGGGCTTGCAACTCCTCCAGCGTGACCGTGCAGCCCGGCTTCGGCACGACCACGACATGGACACGCTCCCCCCATTTGTCGTCCGGCACGGCGATGGCGGCGACGCTGGCGACCGCCGGATGCGACCCCACGGCGTTCTCGACCTCGGCGGAGAAGACGTTCTCGCCGCCGGTGCGGATCACGTCCTTCACCCGGTCGACGACGAAGAGATACCCGTCCGCGTCGAGATAGCCGGCGTCGCCGGTATGAAGCCAGCCGCCGCGCAGCGTCCGCGCCGTCTCCTCCGGCCGGTTGAGGTAGCCCAGCATCGCCCCCGGCGTCCGGAGGCAGATCTCGCCGACCTCGCCGGCGGAAAGGGGCGCGTCCTCCGGACCGACGATCCGCACCTCGACGCCGAAGGCGGCGCGGCCGGCCGAACGCCGCTTCGGATCGTCCGCCGCCAGCGCCTGGAAGACGGCGTGCGGCAGCAGGGTGGCACCGCCGGCGCATTCGGTCTGCCCGAATCCCTGCTCCAGCCGCGCATTGGGCAGCGCCGCCTCGGCCGCGAGCCGGACCCGCTCGGTGATCGCGCCGCCGCCGTACTGCAGCACCTCGAAGCTGGCGAAATCGGCGGCCCGGAAATCGGGATGGTCGACCAGCGTCTGGATCATGGTCGGCACCATCGCGCTGAACTGCACGCGGTGGCGCCGCACCGCCGCGAAGACCAGCTCGGGCCGGAAGGCCGGGACGAAGACATGCGTGCCGGCGACCAGGGTGGTGGCGAAGCCCGGCGTCATGCCGCCCAGGTGGAACATCGGCGAGGCGTGGAGGTACCGCACCGCCTCGGGCACGCGCATGGTCCAGTAGAGGGTCAGTGACGTCGAGGCGATCGACCGCGCCGAATGCATCACACCCTTGGGCGTGCCGGTCGTGCCGCCGGTATAGAACACGCCGGCCAGCGCATCGTCGGACTGGCCGTAGGCGGGGATCGGCGATGCTGCCTCGATCAGCGCCTCGAAATCGAACCAGCCCTCGGGCGGCTGCTCGTCGCCCATCTGGACGAGATGGCGCACGCGCGGACACTCGGCGGCGATGGCCTGCGCCGTCGCGGCGAAGCTGGGGTCGGCGAAGATCAGGTCGATGCTCGCGTCGCCGACGCTGTAGACATGCTCCGGCACCGCCCAGCGGACATTCATCGGGACGACCACGGCACCCGCCCACCAGATCGCGTGGACCGCTTCGAGGAAGCGGTCTGAATTGGCGCTCAGGATGCCGACGGATTGCCCGGGGCCGATGCCAAGCTTGCCCAGCGCCGCCGCCAGCCGCGCGGTGCGGCCGGCGCTTTCACGCCAGCTTCGCTCGCGGTCGCCGTAGACCGTCGCCAGCGCATCGCCGCGGATCTGGACCGCCCGGCGGATCGATCCCACGAACATCGGCCGCCCCCGGCTATTCCGCGGCTTGATCGAGGCCCGGGCGGCGCGGGATCAGCCGCATCTTCAGCTCCAGCGGCCCGCGGAAAGAGAGGCCGTTGCTGAACTCGATGTCCGGGTCGAGCATCTCGAAGCGCTCGTAGCGCCGCAGCAGCTCGGGGAAGAACTCCGACAGCTGCATCCGCGCCTGGAAATGCCCGATGCAATGGTGCAGCCCCGGCGCGAAGGTCATGTTCTGGTCCTGCGGCCGCGTCATCACCATCCGCTCCGGATCGGGGAAGATCTTGGGATCGCGGTTGGCGCCGGCGATCATCAGATGAACCACCTGCCCCTTCCTCATCTGGTGGCCATGCCACTCGAAATCCTCCGAGACCGTGCGGGTCATGGAGGCCGACATGGCAGCGTAGCGCATGAGCTCCATGGTCGTGTCGCCGATCTTCTCGGGATGCGTCCGCATGTACTCGGCGGCCTCGGGATCGTCGGCGAGCGCGGCGATGCCGAGGGCGATGGTGTTGGTCGTGCTGTCGTGGCCGGCCAGCAGGATGAGGTGGCAGATGCCGAGGATCTCCAGCTCGCTCAGCTCGTCCGAGCCCTCGCGCGCGGTCACCAGCGACGACAGGAAATCGTCGGTCGGCGCCTTGCGGCGGCGGGCGATCTCCTCGAGGAAGAGCGCGCGCATGTCGAGGAAGGACTGGTTCGTGGCCGCCATCGACTCGATGGTCGGGTAGCCCGAGAGCCCGTTATTGGCGAGGAGCGACCAGTCCTTGAGGTTCGGGTAGTACTCCTCGCCGAGGCCCATCAGACGGAGGATCATGCGCGCCGGCACCGGGCGCGCCACCTCCTCGACCACCTCGACGACGTCGCGCCCGGCGACGGAGTCCAGCGTCTCGGCGACGACCTGGCGGACATAGGGGCGGTATGACTCGGCCACCTGCTTGCTGAAGGCCTTCAGCATCAGGCGGCGCAGCCGCTGCTGCTGGGGCGGATCCGAGAAGTTCACCCAGGTCGGCAGCACCTCCATCAGGTAGCCGATATGCTTCTCGCGCTCCGCCGCGTCGGGGATGAAGCTGGCGATGATCTCGTGGCGCGCGGAGGAGAGCGGCAGGTGGCCGCGAAACCCCTCGGCCACCGCCTGGTGGCTGGTGACGATCCAGGTCTGCTGCGCCTCGCTCCAGAAGAACGGCTCCGCCTCGCGCAGCGCGTTCAGCTTGCCGAGCAGCCGGTTGCCGAGCAGATCGGCGCGCGACAGGTCGACGTCGAGGGTCTGGTCGCTGGTGGTCATCGGGCGCCTCTGCGTTCCTCGCCGCGTGCCGGGCGAAAATTCGTTCGCTTCCGTACGATATCAGGCTACAAATCGGCCAAGCCGGCGTCAATGGCCGCGAGCGGCGCCGGCGCGGTGGCCACACTGCGCCTCGCCGTCAAAAGCGCGGCCCAGGCGGTGAACGCGGCCGTGACGTGCAGGATCTGGGAGATGCAGAGCGCGTAGCGCAGCGCCTCGGCATTGCCGAGCGTTGGCTGCAGCCGGTCGCTGATGACACCGACCATCAGCGGGCCGACTCCCATGCCGATGCCCGACACGAGGACGGACAGAATGCCGTGCGCGGCCCCGCGCAGCCGCGGCGGCACCGCGTTCTGCGTACCCGCGGCCTGCGAGGCATGGCCAAGCCCGGCGATGACCGCCGTCACCAGCGTCATCATGATGGCGAACCCGGCGGTCGGCGCGCACAGCACCATGAGGTAGCCCGGCGCAATCAGCGTGTTCGACAGCGCGCAGAGCTTGAGCGGCTCGGCGATCGAGCGGCGGGCGAGGCGCGCGGCCAGGACCGCGCCGGCGAGCTGACCGGCGCCGAGGCCGAGGCCGAAGGCCGTGCCGAAGAGCAGCCCGATGGTCGCGAGCGGCAGGTGGAAGGTACGGTCGAAATAGCTCGGCAGCCATTGCACCATGCCGATCGCACAATAGCCGTTGAAGCCGGCGGTGAGGGTGAGCAGCACATAGAGCCGGTTGCGGAGCAGCGTCGTGAAGGTCGTCCACAGGCTGCGCTCGCCGTCGAGCGGGTACTGCCCGTGATCGAAGGCGCCGCGCAGCGGTTCCCGCACGAAGACATAGGCAAGGAGCGCCAGCACCACGCCGGGCAGGCCGATCACGATGAAGGCGCCGCGCCAGCCGATCGCCGAGGCGAGCCAGCCGCCCAGCGCCAGGCCGCCGACGACGCCCAGCGCGCTGGACGCGATCAGCGTGCCGATCGCGAAATTGCGCCGCGCCGCCGGGAAGTAATCGGAGAGCATCGAGTAGGCCGCCGGAAACTGCCCGGCCTCGCCGACCGCGACGCCGCAGCGCGCCGCGAACAGCATCCCGTAGGACTGCGCCAGCCCGCAGGCGGCGGTCATGATGCTCCATAACGCGGCGGTAATGCCCAAGATCGCGCGGCGGGACGACGAGACGTCGGCCCAGCGGGCGAGCGGCAGACCGCAGATCGAATAGACCAGCGCGAAGGATGCCGAAAGCCAGCCGATCTGGCTGTCCGTGCTGCCGAACTCGGCCTTGATCCGCGGCACCATCGCGGCCAGCGTCATTCGGTCGGTGTAGTTGATGATCGCGATCGCGCAGACGAAAGCCAGCGCGGTCCAGGCGGCCCGGGCCTGGAAGACGCCGCTGCGCACGGGCGCGTTCACGGCGAAAGCTGTTCCGTCGTCATCGCGCTTCCATCCTCCCGGCGTCCGGCGGCTTGTCTGTTCGCATTCATATCTTTTCGTATGCGAACGACCGACGCTACCGCCTCGGGCGGGGCGCGTCAACCGAGGCTCAGAACCCACGCAAGGTCGCGAGCGTCGTCCGGGTCAGGCTGTCGACGATGCCGTCGAGCTCGCAGAGATACTCGACGCCCTTCACATGCACCCGCACGACGCGGAGCTTCGCGGCGCCGTAGGCGGCGGCGATGATGTGCTCGGCCAGCTCCTGCGCCGGTGCCCGCGGCGAGAGCTGCCGCACCACCTCGGTGAGCGCCGCCAGCGGCTCCAGGAAGAGATCGCTGCCGAGCTTGGACAACGTCTCCGGACGCGCCTCGAGAAGTTCGCGGTCGACCAGGCGGACCTCCTGCGCGTCGGAGATCTGCAGCGTCACCAGCGCCCGCAGGAAGGCGCGCAACCGCGCCTCGCCCTGCAGGTCCGACCGCGCCGCCTCGATCATCCGCCTGGTCATGTACTCGAAGGCCGAGCGGATGGCCGCGTCGTAGAGCGCCTGCTTGTCGGGGAAGTAGTGGTAGACGGTCGCCAATGTGATCCCGACCGAGGCCGCCAGCTGGCGCATCGACACGCCGTCGAACCCGTCCTTGGCGAACAGCGCCACGGCGTTGCGGAGAATATTCGCTTGCATATCATGCGCCACGATATCTACCTTCCGTCGGCAATCGGGACGCCGGTATCGGAGCCGTCCCGGGAAGGGGGCAGGAATGCGCGCGATCGAGCTGAAGGCCCCTGGTTTCGACGGGTTGACCGCAGTCGAGCTGCCGGTGCCGACGCCCGGCCCCGGCGAGATCCTGATCGAGCTGCGCGCGGCGAGCGTCAATTACCGCGACCTGATGGTGGTGCTGGGCGAGTACCCGGCGAAGAGCCCGGTCGTCCCGCTGTCCGACGGCGTCGGCACGATCGTCGAGCTCGGCGCGGGCGTTCGCCGCTTCAAGACCGGCCAGCGCGTCTGCCCGGTCTTCGCGCCGGGCTGGGCGTCCGGCGCGCCCTGCGAGACCACGATGGCGCGCGCGCTCGGCGCCGGCAGCGACGGGGTGCTGCGCGAGCTCATGACGCTGGGCGCCGACGATGCGGTCCTCGTTCCGGACCATCTGAGCGACGAGGAAGCGGCGACGCTGCCCTGCGCGGCGCTGACGGCGTGGTCGGCGCTGGTCGAGTTCGGGCGCGTCCGGCCGGGCGACGTCGTGCTGGTCGAGGGCACCGGCGGGGTCGCGCTCTTCGCGCTCCAATTCGCCAAGGCGGCCGGCGCCCGCGTGGCCGTGGTGTCGAGCACCGACGAGAAGCTGGCGCGCGCCCAGGCGCTCGGCGCCGAAATCCTCGTCAACTACACGGCCGAACCGAACTGGGGGCAGGCCGTGCGCACCGCGACGGGCGGGCGCGGCGTCGACATCACGATCGAGCTGGGCGGGGCCGCGACGCTGCCGCAGGCTATGGCCGCGCTCGCCTTCGGCGGCCGCGTGGCGCAGGTCGGGATTCTCACCGGCGTCGATGCGCAGCTGCCGTTGCGCTTCGTCGTGCCGCGCGCCGCGACGCTGCAGGGCATCCTGGTGGGATCGCGGACCGGCTTCGAGGCGATGGCGGCGGCGATCGCGGCTCATCGGCTGAAGCCGGTGATCGACCGCGTCCTGCCGTTCGATCGGGCCGGCGAGGCCATCGAGGCGATGCGGAAGGGCTCGCATTTCGGCAAGATCGCCCTCCGCTACGAGGCGTAACCGCCGTCTCACGGGATGCCGTCTCACAAGATGCCGTCTCACAAGATGATCGTCACCTTGCCCTGCTGGGCGAGCGTATCGAAGTCGAGAACGCAGCGCTTCTCCCGGATGCGGAAGCTGTCCTTGTCCGGCACCAGCCGATAGATCTGGTGGCCGAAGAAGGAGACCGTCTCGTCGGCCTTGGTGCGATAGACCAGGAAGCGCGTGCGCGCGACGATCTCGCCGTCGGCGTTCTCGGAGACGCGCACGTTGGAGACGATGTGGCAGGTCGTCGAGCGCGGATACTCGACATGCGCCGAGTTCTTCAGAATCCTGTCGATGCGCTGCGCCAGCCGCTCCAAGTCGTCCGACACG
>DATGFU010000271.1:0-9766 GCA_035308865.1 Allostellaceae bacterium
CTTCGTCCTCGACAAGGTCCTTCAGGACGGCGTGTTCTTTGCCGCCAACAAGCTCTACGGCTTCACCTTCAAGCCGCGGACCGACATCCCCGTCTACCAGCCGGACATGCACGTGTGGGAGGTGTTCGACGCCGACGGCAAGTCGATGGCGCTGTTCTACACCGATTACTTCGCGCGGCCGAACAAGAACGGCGGCGCCTGGTGCAACTACATCAACGTGCCGAGCGGGCTGATGCACCGCAAGCCGCTGATCGTCAACGTCGCCAACTTCACGAGGCCGGCGCCCGGCGAGCCGGCGCTGATCAGCTTCGACGACGTCGTCACCATGTTCCACGAGTTCGGCCACGCCATCCACGCACTGGTCTCGGTGCAGACCTATCCGACGGAGAACGGGTTCAACCTGCCGACCGACGTGATCGAGTTCCCCTCGCAGTTCAACGAGCATTGGGCGCTCGACCCGGCGGTGATGGCGAGCTACGCCAGGCACTACAAGACCGGCGCCGCGATGCCCCAGGCGCTGGTCGACAAGATCAAGGCGACCAAGACCTACGGCCAGGGCTATGCCTTCACCGAGATCCTTTCGGCTTCATTGCTCGACCTCGACTGGCACAGCCTGCCGGCCGACGCCAAGAAGCAGGATCCCGACACCTTCGAGGCGGCCGCCCTCAAGCAGGACGGCACCGACTTGGCCGAGGTGCCGCCACGCTACCGCAGCCCCTATTTCCAGCACATCTGGAACAACGGCTACGAGGCCAACTACTACTCCTACACCTGGGGCGAGATCCTCGACGACGACGCCTTCGAGTGGTTCACCGAGCATGGTGGCCTTACCCGCGAGAACGGCCAGCGCTTCCGCGACCTGATGCTCGGCCCCGGCTTCACCGCCGACCCGATGAAGCTCTACCGCAACTTCCGCGGAAGGGACCCGAGCGTCGAGGCGCTGAAGCGGAATAGGGGGCTGTAGGCCTCGGCTGCAAACCCTCTCCGCCCTTCAGGGCGGAGAGGGAGGGCCCCATCGCGTCGGCGATGGGAGGGTGAGGTGGGTTGCGCCGAGGCGTATCCGGAGCCGGGCAAGCTTCGGCGCGACTGCACGGAATCAATATCGATCGCGCAAATACCGCCGCTTCGCTTCTTCCAGGATCGCCTCGTCCATCTCCTCGATCGTCTTCGGCGGCCCGTCGTATTTCAGGCAGCCGGCGACATCCTCGGGCCGAGTCGGCGCGAACAACGGCGCTGGCTTCAGCAGCACGCCGTCCTTCGTCTCCTCGATGATCAGCTTTGTACCGGCGTACCAACGCCGCTTCTGGCGGATTGCCTTCGGCAAGGTGACTTGACCCTTTGTTGTGACGGTGGCGGTGAGCTTCTCGATCATCCTGACGAATTCTTAGAGTGGTAGCGGCTGCCTCGGCCGCAACTCTAAAGACTCTCTCGACGTCTCGATTGCAAGGGCTGCCTGGGACAAGGAGTCCGTTCCCGCGAGCGCATCAGCAAACGCCATGTGGCGCACGACCGCGCGACCGTCGAATGCCCAGTACTGGGTCATCAGTGGGTTGATGAAAAGCTCGCTGCCGCTGGTCCGTCCCGTTGTGTGCGCGTTGCCGAACTCCCCGCGGAGCGCGCTCGCGATGGAGTTGCAGACGATGCTCCGGTGCTGCGGCTGGCGCTGGTTCGCATAGTCGACAAGATCGAGAAATGCGCTCGCCTCCGCCGTACCCGGAGTCAGCCCAAGGGTGCCCAGGAATCCGCCCTCGCGGCTGAGGCGGGCGGCATTCTCGAGGAAGGAGTGGTGCGAGATCCCGTGAAAATGGTCGATCCCGAAGCCGATCGCGGCGAGGAGGACGGACTGCTCGCTGGCCTTGGTCGCGGCAACAAGCGAGACAGCATCCTCGACGACCGTGCCAAGCCCCGGCTCGTCCCCGAAGATCAGGCTGTCTGTGCCACCATCGACCAGCACTACCTGATCGATCGCATGCCGCTCCAGCACCGTACGATAGGCTTCGGCGAGCGGCCGGACGCCGGTCTTGCCGAAAGCATAGATCGGTGCTGCGGCATCACGTGCCGACAACCATTCGCCAAGCCACTTCTCGGGGAAGTAGGGGATTTCGTCCGATCGGAGGTCGACACGCCAAAGATCGGCTCCGATCCGCTCGCCACCGCACATCCAAAGGTTTGTGAAGGAGAGGTTCGCGAACACGATCCGCTTACCCATGCTCGCCAGGTAGCGTGCGAGAGGAACACCGCAGTAGACATCGAAGCCGCCCCCGCAGCCGGCAATTAGAATCTGCTTCGCATCACGGAGGCGGTCGAGAAATGGCAGCATTATCTGTGACCGATTAATCAGGCTCGCCGGCTATGATAGCGCCGGGCGCTCGCGGAGAGACAGTCAGAGCGATACGTCGCTTTCTGTCACACCCATGTCGTAATTCGCCACACACGCCCTCACGGCGCCCCTATGATCCCGCTTCACAACCCTGGCGCCGTCAGCGCGGGCCGTCCTTGGGAGGGGCAGATGAATTTTGATGTCTTCGTGACCTGCGCGGTGACCGGCGCGGGCGATACGGTGGGCAAGCATCCGGCGGTGCCGGTCACGCCGCGCCAGATCGCCGATGCGGCCATCGAGGCCGCCCATGCCGGCGCCGCCATCGCCCATATCCATGTCCGCGATCCGGCGACCGGCAAGGCCGCCCGCGCCCCGCATCTCTACGCCGAGGTCGTCGAGTACGTGAAGGCCTCGGGCGTCAACGTCATCCTCAACCTGACGGCCGGCATGGGCGGCGACGTCGTGTTCGGCGCCGGAGAATCGCCGCTGCCGCTCGACCCCGCGGGCACCGACATGGTCGGCCCGCTTGAGCGCCTCGCCCATGTCGAGCAGCTGCTGCCGGAAATCTGCACGCTCGACTGCGGCACGATGAACTTCCTCGCCGGCGACTACGTGATGACCAACACGCCGTCGATGCTCCGCGCCATGGCCCGCCGTGTCCAGGAGCTGGGCGTGCGGCCGGAGCTGGAGGTGTTCGACACCGGCCATCTCGTCTTTGTGAAGCAGCTGATCAAGGACGGTCTGCTCGACGATCCGATCATGCTCCAGCTCTGCATGGGCATCCCCTACGGCGCGCCGGACGATCCGCTGACGCTGATGTCGATGGTGCATCAGCTGCCGGCGAAGTCGGTGTTCAGCGCCTTCTCGATCGGCCGCCACCAGCTGCCCTATGCCGCCATGGCGGCGCTCGCCGGCGGCAATGTCCGGGTCGGGCTCGAAGACAATCTCTTTCTCGGCAAGGGCCGGTTCGCGACCAACGGCCAGCTGGTCGAGCGCGCCGTCACCATCGTCCAGGCGATGGGCGCCCGCGTGCTCGGTCCCGACGAGGTCCGCGAGAAGCTTTCCCTCAAGAAGCGGTGGTGAGCATGGGCGAGATCAAGACCGCGGCGCTGGTCGGCGGCGGCGTCATCGGCGCCGGCTGGGGCGCGCGTTTCCTCCTCAACGGCATCGACGTCGCGGTCTACGATCCCGATCCCGAGCTGCAGCGCAAGTTCGAGACGGTGCTGGCCAATGCGCGGCGCGCCTGGGCGAAGCTCTTCCCCGCGGCCGAGCTGCCCAGGGAAGGCTCGCTGCGGATCGCCAGCTCGCTGGCCGATGCCGTCAAGGGCGCCGATTTCGTCCAGGAGAGCCTGCCCGAGCGCGAGGATCTGAAGCGCCGTATCTTCGCCGAGATCGACGGGCTGCTGCCGCCCCATGTGATCATCGGCTCATCGACCTCCGGCCTGCTGCCGAGCCGGCTGCAATCCGACATGCTGCATCCCGAGCGGCTGGTGGTTGGCCACCCGTTCAATCCGGTCTACCTCCTGCCGCTGGTCGAGATCTGCGGCGGCGAGAAGACCGCGGCCGAGGTCAAGGAACGCGCTGGTGCCTTCTACAAGTCGATCGGCATGCAGCCGCTCCATGTCCGCAAGGAGATCGACGGGTTCATCGCCGACCGCATGCTCGAGGCCGTGTGGCGCGAGGCCCTGTGGATGATCAATGACGGGATCGCGACGACCGAGGAGATCGACGACGCGATCCGCTACGGCGCCGGGCTGCGCTGGTCCTTCATGGGCACGTTCCTGATCTACCGCCTCGCCGGCGGCGAGCCCGGCATGCGGCATTTCATGAGCCAGTTCGGCCCGGCCTTGAAGCTGCCCTGGACCAAGCTGGTGGCCCCGGAGCTGACCGACGAGCTGACCGATACGATCGTCCGGCAATCCGACGACCAGGCCAGGGGCGTGTCGATCCGCGAGCTGGAGCGGCGCCGCGACGACTGCCTCGTGGCGGTGATGTCGGCCTTGCGCGACAACGATTTCGCTTCCGGCGCCACGATCAAGGACTACGAGCGCAGCCTGGTCGACGAATCTGGGGTCCTGACGCTCCACCGTGCGACGGTGAAGCCCGACTGGATCGACTATAACGGCCACATGACCGAGCACCGCTACCTGCAGGTGTTCGGCGAGACCACCGATGCGCTCTTCCAGCATATCGGCGCCGACGCCGCCTATCTCGCCTCGGGCCTCATGTACTACACGGTCGAGACGCATATCCGGCACCTGCACGAGGTGACGGAGGGCGAGGCGCTGCACGCCACGACCCAGATCCTCGCCGCCGACGACAAGCGGATCCATCTCTTCCACGCGATCTACCGCAGCCGGGACGATCAGCTGCTGGCGACGGCGGAGCAGATGCAGCTGCACGTCGACACCAACGCGAAGAAGGCCGCCCCCGCCCGCGCCGACGTGCTGGAGCGCGTCCGGAAGCTCGCCCAGGCCCATTCGGCCCTGCCGCGGCCGGAAGGATCAGGCCGGTCGGTGGGGGTGAGGTAGAGCAGTAGTCGGATAGACCCCCACCCCGGCCCTCCCCCGCAAGCGGGAGAGGGAGTAACGAGCCCTCTCCCGCTTGCGGGGGAGGGTTGGGTGGGGGTGCTTCAACAAGCTCGCTCTTAAGGAGCACGTTATGAATTTCGGCCTCAGCCACGAGCAGCAACTCGTCGTCGACACCGTCCGGTCCTTCGTCAAGACCGAGCTCTACCCGCTGGAGCGCGATCTCGAGCGCACCGGCAATCTGCCGCGCGAGCTCGGCCGCGAGATCCAGCGCAAGGTCAAGGAGCTGGGCTTCTACGCCCCCAACATCCCCGAGGAGTTCGGCGGCGGCGGGCTCGACCACCTGACCTTCACGCTGCTGGAGCGCGAGCTCGGCCGCACCGCGATGGGGCTCTCGGTGTGGTGGGGCCGGCCCTCCGGCATCCTCTGCGCCTGCAATGCGGAGCAGCGCGAGCGCTATCTCCTGCCCTCGGTGCAAGGCGAGACGATCGACGCGCTGGCGATGACCGAGCCCGATGCCGGCTCCGACGTGCGCGGCATGCGCTGCACCGCCCGGCGCGACGGCACCGACTGGATCATCGACGGCACCAAGCATTTCATCAGCCATGCCGACGTCGCCGATTTCTTCATCGTCTTCGTCGCCACCGGCGAGGAGCCGGCGCGGCGCGGGCCGCCGAAGAAGCGCATCTCCTGCTTCCTCATCGACCGCGGCACGCCGGGCTTCGAGGAGCGGCACGGCTACAACTCGGTCTCGCATCGCGGCTACCACAACTCGATCCTGAACTTCGATTCCTGCCGCGTGCCCGCCGCGCAGATGATGGGCGAGGAGGGCCAGGCCTTCGAGCTCGCCAATACCTGGCTGCGCGCGACCCGCCTGACAGTGGCCGCCATGTCGGTCGGCCGCGCGCGGCGCGCCTTCGACCTGGCGCTCGCCTACGCGGCGCAGCGCAAGCAGTTCGGCGAGGTCATCGGCCGCTTCCAGGGCGTCTCCTTCAAGCTCGCCGACATGGTGACCGCGATCGACGCCGCCGATTGGCTGACGCTGGCGGCCGCCTGGCGGATCGACCAGGGGCTCGACGCCAACCGCGAGATCGCCGAGGCCAAGGTCTTCGCCTCCGAGATGCTGGCCCGGGTCACCGACGAGGCGATCCAGATCCATGGCGGCATGGGGCTGATGGACGAGCTGCCGCTGGAGCGCTTCTGGCGCGACGCGCGGGTCGAGCGCATCTGGGACGGCACCAGCGAAATCCAGCGCCACATCATCTCCCGCGAGCTTCTCCGGCCGCTGGGGGCGTGATGGTTGTGGTCCTCCCGAATAGCCCCTCTCCTGCCCTTCAGGGCGGAGAGGGAGGGGCCCCGCGGAGCGGGGAGGGTGAGGTGGGTCGTACCGCCGCTCCGAGCTATCCCCCACCTCACCCCGACCCTCTCCGCCCCCAGGGGCGGAGAGGGAGGGCCGTCTGATGTCCCGCCTCTCCCGTCTCCTCCGCCCGCGCTCGATCGCGGTGTTCGGCGGGGCTTCGGCGGCCGAGGTCGTGCGGCAGTGCCGGAAGATCGGCTATGACGGCGCGATCTGGCCGGTGCATCCGCGCCACGACACGATCGAGGGCCTGCCGGTCTACCGCTCCGTCGCCGGGCTGCCGGCCGCCCCCGACGCCGCCTTCGTCGCGGTCAACCGCCATCTCTCGGTCGAGGTGATGGGGCAGCTTGCACAGCGCGGCGCCGGCGGTGTGGTCGCCTATGCCTCGGGCTTCGCCGAGGTCGGCGGGGAGGGGATCGACCTTCAGGCGCAGCTCGTCGCCGCAGCCGGCGACATGCCGTTCATCGGGCCCAACTGCTACGGGCTCCTCTCCTATCTCGACGGCGTCACGCTGTGGCCTGATCAGCATGGCGGCAAGCGCGTCGAGCGCGGCGTCGCCATCGTCACCCAGTCCGGCAATATCGGCCTCAACCTGACCATGCAGCGCCGCGCGCTGCCGATCGCCTATCTGGTGACGCTCGGCAACCAGGCGTCGGTCGGGCTGTCGGAGGCGATTGCGGCCCTCGCCGAGGACGACCGCGTCACCGCCATCGGCCTCCACGTCGAAGGCATCGACGATCCCGCCGCCTTCGCCCGCGCCTGTGCGGTGGCGCGCGAGCGCGGCAAACCGGTGGTGGCGCTCAAGACCGGCAGCTCGCAGACCGGCGCCGAGCTGACGATCAGCCACACCGCCTCGCTCGCCGGCGCCGATGCCGTGGTCGACGCCTTCTTCCGACGGGTCGGCGTGGTGCGCGTCGCCTCGATCCCGGTGCTGCTGGAGGCGCTGAAGGTCTTGCACCTGCACGGGCCGATGACCGGGCGCAACATCGCGTCGCTGAGCTGCTCGGGCGGCGAGGCGGCGCTGATCGCCGACACGGTCGAGCGCCACAATCTGCATTTCGGCCGGTTCGACGCGGCACGGAAAGAGATCATCGCCGCCACGCTGACCGAGCTGGTGACGATCTCCAACCCGTTCGACTACCACACCTTCGCCTGGGGCGACGAACCGGCCCTGACCGATATCTTCGCCGCCACCATGGATGCGGAATTCGATACGACCCTGATCATCCTCGACTTCCCGCGCGAGGATCGCTGCGACGGGTCGAGCTGGGAGGTCAGCATGCGTGCGCTGGCCGCCGCCTCGAAGCGGACCGGACGGCGCGGCGGCGTGGTGACCTCGATGCCGGAATCGATGACCGAGGCGCAGGCCGAAGGGATCGCGGCGCTGGGTCTGGTGCCGCTCTACGGCATCGACGACGCGCTCGCCGCGCTGGAAGCCGCCGCCGATGCCGGCGAGTTCGCGCGGGGTCTGCCCGCCGCGCCGGCCGCACCGACGCCATCGCCGTCTGGGCTTGCGCGCACGCTGTCGGAATGGGAGGGCAAGAAGCTTCTCCAGACCTACGGCCTCACCGTACCGGAGGGTTGTCTGGTCCGACCCGGCGAGGATGCCGCTGAGACGGCCGCCGCGCTGGGCTTCCCGGTGGCGCTCAAGGCGGTGGGCAGCGCGATCGCCCACAAGACGGAGATGGGTGCGGTCAAGCTCGGCCTCGCCGGCCGCGAGGCGGTGCGCGAGGCGGCCGCCGCGCTCTCCGGCATCGGCGAGGCGCTGCTGGTCGAACGCATGGTGACGGATTCGGTGGCCGAGCTGATTGTCGGCGTCGCGCGCGATCCGGTCTGCGGCCTGCAGCTGGTGATCGGCGCCGGCGGCCAGCTGGTCGAGCTCATCGCCGACAGCCGCATTCTGTTGCTGCCGGCATCCCGCGCCGAGATCGCAGCCGCGGTGCGCTCGCTCAAATCGGCGAAGCTGCTGCAGGGCTACCGCAACCGCCCGGCCGGCGACATCGACGCGGTCGCCAGCGCGGTGCTGGCGATCCAGGAATTCGTGCTCGCCGAGGGAAGCCGGCTCATCGAGCTCGACGTCAACCCGCTGATGGTCCGCCCGCACGGCGCCGTGGCGGCCGACGTGCTGATCCGGCTGGCGGAAGAAGGAGAGTAAACATGACCGACAGCCCCGTCCGCGTCGAGCGCCGCGGCACCGTGTTCGAGGTGACGCTCGACCGACCGAAGGCCAATGCCATCGATGCGGCGACCAGCCGGATCATGGGCCGGACCTTCGCCGAGTTCCGCGATGACCCCGCCTATCGCGTCGCCATCGTGACCGGCGGCGGCGAGAAGTTCTTCTCCGCCGGCTGGGATCTGAAGAACGCCGCCGCGGAGGGCGCGCGGCCCGACGAGGATTACGGCATCGGCGGCTTCGCGGGGCTGCAGGAACTGCCAGGGGTGAACAAGCCGGTCATCGCGGCGCTCAACGGCATGGCCGTGGGCGGCGGGTTCGAGCTGGCGCTCAGCTGCGACCTCATCATCGCCGCCGAGCACGTCCGCTTGGCGCTGCCCGAGATCAAGGCGGGCACGCTCGCCGATGCGGCGACGATCAAGCTGCCGAAACGCATCCCCTATCACGTCGCCATGGATCTGCTGCTGACCGGCCGTTGGATGGATGCCCAGGAGGCGCACCACTTCGGTCTCGTGAACGAGATCGTGCCGGCCGATCGGTTGATGACGCGCGCGAGGGAGCTCGCGGACTTGCTGGCATCCGGCCCGCCGCTCGTCTTCGCCGCCATCAAGGAGGTGGCGCGCGAGAGCGAGACGCTCAGCTTCCGCGACGCCATCGCCCGCTGCATGCGCCGCGGCTTCCCCACGGTAGAGCGGCTCTATTCCAGCGAAGACCAGATGGAAGGCGCCCGCGCCTTTGCCGAGAAACGTCCCCCGGTCTGGAAGGGCGTGTGAGCGCTGCAGGCAGTCATCGCGGGCACAACCGGACCGGCGAAGCCCGATCAATATTGGGATTATCTTGGGAGGAGATGCGGAGACGCCTGCAATGAAACGCTAGGGCGAGAACACGGGCCCGCATGGCGGCTCGGGTTCTGGCGCTTGGGGGAGGTGTTGCCGATTTGTCATTACGTCCGGCCTGTCGGCTGCGGCGCGCCGCCATGACGCATCCGTACAATCCGATAGGTTCCATCCGTCTGTAGCGTTCAACTGCCCACAATAACACGGGCACGGGGTCGTGGTGTGGCGGATGGGGGTCATCATGGCGCATACCAATTCTGGGGCGGTCCGAGAGCGGATGTCGGCATTGCGGCGAGGCCTGGGGGTGGCCGGGACGGCGGCGGTCGCGCTGGCTGTCGCGTGGCCCGAGCGGCCGGCTCTCGCCGACGAGACCACGGGCCTCGAGGAAATCGTCGTCACCGCTCAGAAGAAGGAAGAAAAGGCGCAGGACGTGCCGATCTCCATCGGCGTCATCAGCAGCGCGCAGATCGAAAAGCAGGGGATCATCAATATCGATGATCTCGGCGCCAAGACTCCGAACGTCCAGACCATTCTGCCCTTCGGCCCGCAGGA
>DATGFU010000272.1:0-7683 GCA_035308865.1 Allostellaceae bacterium
CCTTCCGGTCACCCGGGCGATGATCCCGCCGATATCGTGGCCGGTGAAGCAACCGGGCGCGCTCAGCTCGTAGGTGGCGCCGTAATGTGCCGGACCGTCGAGGAGAACCTTCGCGGCCACCTCGGCGATGTCCTCGACATCCACCACGGATTGCCGACGCTCGACGTTCCAGGCGAGCTGGAACTCGCTCGTCTCGAAGGCCCGCCGGCAGCGCAGCACCTGCATGTAGTCCGCGGGCTGCAGGATGGTGAAGTCGAGCCCGCTCTCGATCAGGTATTCCTCGATGTCCCGCTTGAGCTCGTGCTGGATGAGCGATCTCAGGACCGGGTGCAGCACAGAGCTCAGCACGACGTGGCGCACGCCGGCCGTCCGCGCCGCATCGACGACAGCGAAGCCCATCGCGCGTTCCTGCGGATGGGCCGACGGGCCGACATGGTAGACGGACTCGACGCCGGCCATCGCCCGCTCGAGAACGGCCGGATCCGAGGCATCCCCGATGATCGCCTCGACCGCGCCGAGTGCGATCAGCGCGGCCTCGCCGCCGGGACCGGCGCGCAGCGCCCTGACCCGTGCGCCGGAAGCGGCCAGCTTCGGAATCAGCCGCTTGCCTTGGTTGCCGTAGGCGGAAGTCACCAGGATCACGTGGGGACCGGCCTCCCTACCGTCCGATTTCCGGCAATTCTAGCACCCGGCATTTGCCAAGCAAGAGTATCGTGCGTATACGTACGAAAACCGATCCGGCGACCGGGAGGAGCCTGTCTCGACATGACGACGACATGGGAAGACGAGCTGCCGGTGCCGGAGCTACCGCCGGACCCGACCTGGCGCGAGAATTTCTGCTTCGACGGCTACGACCGGCAGCGCGATGTCGGGTTCTGGATTCATTGCGGGCGCTGGTCGCTCGACCCGCGCATCTGGCGTGAGCAGGTGCTGCTCTACATGCCGGACGGCACCTATCTCGTCCACCGCGCCTGGGGCCGGCGCGACTCCGTGCGCGGGCCGTCGGCGGCGCTGCTCGACCTGATCTGCGAGGCGCCCGGCGAGGCCTGGCGGCTTCGCTACCGCGGCCCGGCGCGACGGACGGAGGCCAAGGAGCTGCTGGGCGGACCGCTGCCGGAAGCGCCGCAACTGCTGCTCGACCTCGATGTCCGCTTCACCAGCCGGGTGCCGATGTGGGACATGACGGCGGGCATCAAGTCGCAGGCCTGGGGCAAGTTCCATATCGAGCAGACCGGCCGCCTTCACGGCTCCATTCGCTGGGGCGAGGAGTCGGTCGACATGGACGGGCTCGGCTGGCACGACCATTCGCGAGGTCCCCGCGACATGAAGGACATGGGCCGGCATTGCTGGATTCACGGCAATCTCTCGCGCGGCCGCTCCTTCGCGCTGACCTGCATCGACAATTTCGTCGACGGGAGGTTCGTCCGCGCCCTCGACAAGGCGGTTATCTGGGACGAGGGCGTGCTTCACGAGGCGCGCTGCCCGGCGCCGCCCTTCCTGGAGAGCAACGCCACGCCGCCGCAGCACTACGAGATGGCGCTCGACTACGCGGGCGGCCGCATCGAGATCGCCGCGGAACCGCGCCGCTGCCTGCCGCATTCCACCAGCCGCTACATGGAGTGCTTCGACGGCGTGACCCCCGGCATCGCCCATGTCGTGACCTACGAGCAGGGCACGGTGCTGACCGTCGACGGCGAGCAATTCGACGGTCACACCGAGCGGTCGTTCCGGCTATAGGTGATGGGCGAAAGTCTCCGCCTCCTCACGCGCACTCCCTCTCCGCCCCTGTGGGGGGGAGAGGGTCGGGGTGAGGTGGGGGAGCCTCAGGCCGCTGAAACGACCCACCTCACCCTCCCGCTTCGCGGGCCCCTCCCTCTCCCCCCTGACGGGCGGAGAGGGGACCGTTAGCCATGCCGATCCTCGATGCGAAACAGACCCCGTCGGAAGCGTGGATCGCGGATCTGCGGCGGCGCTTTCCGACGGAATGGGCGATCGACGAGACGCTGACCGGCAAGATGCGCCGGCGCGCCGGGCCGCCGCACCGGGCGCAGACGCCGGAGCAGGTGATCGAGCGCCTGACCGGCTTCCTCTCGAAGCGCGTCCCGGGCGAGTTCGAGATCGCCGATGTGCGGCCGCTGGCCGGCGGCTCGTCCAAGGAGCAGTTCGGGTTCAGCCTCAGGACGGGGGGCCGCGACGAACGTCTGGTGCTGCGCATGCGGCCGGCGGCTTCGATCGTCGAGACCCATCCGCTGCGCGAGTTCCAGGCGATGAAGGCGGCGCGGTCGGTGATGCCGGTGCCCGAGGTCCATTGGTGCGATCCCGACGGTGCCGAGCTCGGCCAGCCGGCGCTGATCGCGAGCTTCTGCGAGGGCATCACCCGGCCGCCCTCCGAAGGCGCCTACACGCCGCGCCAGGGCTTCGGGCCGCGCTACCGTGCGCTGCTGGCGCCCCAGTTCGTCCGCCATTTCGCGGCGCTCGCCACGCTCGACTGGCGGCGCCACGACGTCTCGGCCTTCGATCCGCCGCAAGCCGGGTCGAACGAGGGCGTGATCGCGGCGATCAACTGGTGGGAACGCGTCTGGGAGGAGGACAGTCTCGAGGCCTATCCGCTGATGACGCTGGCCGCGCGCTGGCTGCGCGACAACGCGCCGCCGATTGATCACGTCTCCTTCGTCCACCGCGACTTCCGCGGCGGCAATTTCCTCTTCCGGCCGGAGGACGGCGAGATCACGGCGATCCTCGACTGGGAGCTGGTCTCGCTCGGCGACCGCCACGAGGATCTGGCCTTCTTCCTGAGCCCGCTCTTCTCCGAGAAGGACGAAACCGGCACCGAGCTGGTCGGCGGCTTCCTGCCGCGTGACGAGTTCCTGCGCCAGTACGAGCGCCTGTCCGGCCTGCCGGTCGATCCCGAGCGCCTCGCCTATTACGACGTGTTCAGCTGCTGGCGCGGGGCGATCAACGCGCTCGCGACCGCCGCGCGGATCATGATGGGCGAGCACACCCACCAGGACATCCGCGTCGGCTGGATTAGCAACTCGGCGCCGCTGATGCTTTCGGCCGTCCACCGCGCGCTCAAGGGAAGGATCTGAGCCATGGTCCCGGGCTTCGCCCTCAGGATCCAGTCGATGATCCGGGCAATGCGCGAGGTCGTCATCCCGGCCATTCCCAAGGACCAGCGCCTGGCGCTCGACCAGGCGAACATCCTGGTCGGCAACCTCCGCATCATGGCCGAGCAGCACGACTGGATCGTGCAATACGAGCTGACGGAGCTGCGCGAGTACGCGGCGCTGCTCGCCGATCTCATCGCGGCAGCTTCCGAGGGCGCTGCCGAAGCGATTGCCGAAGGGCGCGCCGTCCTGGCGCAGGCGGAACCGGTCGCGGCCACGGCGATGCCTACCCAGCAGGACCTCACGATGCTCGTCCGCGACTTGAAGGCCGCGGCGGACGCCCTCGTCCAGGCCGCCCATCGCGACGGCCCGCCGGAATTCCGCAGGACAGCGACCGACCTCGTCATGCGCCAGGCCGAGGCGCAAATCCTCCGCGAGCGGCGCTGGCTACGCGCCGCCGGGTTCGAGCTCGATCCCGCATCGCTGCCGTCGCTCGATGAGCTGCTGGCCTGAAAAGGTGGAATGCGCTTCGCTTTTCCAACATACCGCACCGGCGCTGTAGGGCGGAAAAGCGAAGCGCATTCCGCCGCTTAGACCCGTGCCCTTCCCCTTGCTGCACCGGCGTTATGTCGTCGATCCGCAGATGAGCGCAGATTCGATATCCGGTAGGCAACTCGGCGGTGGGGTTTGCGCGGCCCAGGCTGCGGATGGAAGACCGGCAGATGATCCGAGTTTAACATCCACCTTCCGCAGCTGCTGCAGCACGCCTCTGGCGTGCCGATCAAACTCAATCTGCGCCCATCTGCGTCATCTGCGGATAGCCCACTCAAATACCTGCCATCTCCTCGTCGATCAGGCGGTGCCAGAAATGGAGGCCGGGCTCGTTGCGGCCGAAGAGGAGGGATTGGTCGCCGCAGCCGGAGAAGACGCGCTGCATCGACTGGACGATCGGGTAGTCCTCGTTGTTCAGCACGTGGGTCACCTGCTCGAAGAGAGCGCTGATCTGCTGCCGCTCCTCCGCCGAGGCGGGGGGTTCCGGTCCCAAGAGGTAGATCTGGTGGCGGTTGATCGACGTGCCCGGCTCCGGTCCCGGCAGGATGGTGAAGGTCTCCATGTGGCCGCGCACGAGGAACAGGATCGTCGACGGGAAGAGGTAATAGACGACCGACATGGCGAAGCTCAGATCCCACTCGGCCTCGGGTTTCAGGCGCATCTCGCGCAACGCCAGCGCCGGGTGGCAGAGCCGGTTGGCGTAGCGGAAGCTCTTGCGGGTCAGGATGTTCTCGAAGGTCTTCAGCGCGAAGGTCGTCGGGTGGACCATGCCGAAATGGTAGGATTCGCCGAACGTGTCGAGATTGAGCTTCCAGTTCGCCGCGACCTCGTAGGTGCGCGTCTCGACATAGTACCGGTCGCTGAAGTTCCAGGTTTCGAGGTCGGCGCCGACATCGCCGAACATGTCATCGATGTCGCAGGTTCCGCCGGGTTGCGGCGTGACGAAGACGAGGCCGAAGCGCTCCCCGGCCGGCAGCGGGATGAGGCCGCTCCGGCTCTTGTCGAGGCCCGGGAAGCCCTGCTCGCCGTAGGGGACGGTGAGGAGCGTGCCGTCGGTCGAATAGCGCCAGCCGTGGTAGGGGCAGCGGAACGCCTTCTCGACGCAGCCGTCGCCGGGGCTCTTCAGCTGCGCGCCGCGGTGCCGGCAGAAATTGAGGAAGGCGCGGATCCGCCGGTCCTCGCCGCGGATCACCAGGATTGGCACGCCGGCGACCTCGAGCGCGCAATAATCCCCGGGATTGCGGAAGCGGCTGGAGAATCCGACGAATTGCGGCCGTTGCCGGAACAGATGCTCGACCTCGCGGTCGAAGGTCGCGCGGTCGAGATAGGGCGCGATCGGCACGCGCATCGTTTCTTCGGTGAGATCGGTCGTGCCGGCGTCGATCAGCGCCAGCAGCTTGCGGATCTCGGCGATCAGCTCGTCGCGCGTCATCCCCGCCTCCCTTGTCGGCCGTCAGCCTTGCGAGTGTAAGTTAATATACGTACGATAAGCATGGAAGAGAAAAGCGCCGTCCAGGCGGATTCGTGAACCGGCGGAGGCGACAAGATGAATTTCGACTACTCCGAGGACGAGAAGGTGCTCAAGGAAACCTTGCGCCGCCTGCTGGCGTCGCGCAACGGGCGGCGGCGCGTGCTGGACGGCGGCGAGAGTTTCGACCGGCCGCTCTGGGCCGCGCTGGCCGAGTCCGGCTGGCTTGCTGCGGGCTTGCCGGAAGCTTTCGGCGGCCAGGATCTCGGACCCGTGGCGCTGTGCGCCATCGCCGAGGAGCTGGGCTTCGCGCTGGCGGCAGTCCCGTTCCTCGGCACGACGATCGGCGCGGTCGCTGTGACGCTGGCGGGGTCGGAATCCCAGCGGCACGATCTCCTGCCTGCGCTCGGCCGCGGCGAGGTCATCGCGGCACTGGCGATCGACGACGAGCCGCAGGTGGCCTTCACAAACGGCCGCCTCCACGGGAGGCTGCCCGCCGTGACAGACGGCGCCACTGCGCAGATCGCCCTGGTGAGCGCCCGCGGCGACAGCGGGACCGGGCTTTGCATCGTGGCGCTCGACGCGCCGGGCGTGCGCCGGCAAGCGCGGACCAGCATCGACCCGACGCGGCCGGTTTCCAGCCTGGAATTCGATCATGTACCCGCCGAGCCGCTCGGCCGTCCCGGTGACGGCCTGATCGAGCGCCTTCGCGATCAGGCCGCGGTGCTCGCCGCCTTCGAGCAGCTGGGCGGTGCGGATGCGGCGCTCGCCATGACCCGCGACTACGCACTCGCCCGCCACGCCTTCGGCCGGCCGATCGGCCGGTTCCAGGCGGTCAAGCACAAGCTCGCCGACATCTATATCGGCAACGAGCTGGCGCGGGCGAACGCCTACTACGCCGCCTGGGCCCTGGCGCAGGGCGGACCGGAGCTGCCGCTGGCCGCAGCCACCGCGCGCGTCTCCGCCACCGAGGCCTTCGACCGCGCGGCGCGCGAGGCGATCCAGATCCATGGCGGTATTTCCATCACCTGGGAACATGACTGCCAGCTCTATTACCGCCGGGCGCGCCACCTCGCGGTGACGCTCGGGCCGCCGGCCGGATGGCGCCGCCGCCTGGTCGCTGCCCTCGCCGTGCAGCACGCCGCCTGAGCCGGGAGAAGACGATGGATTTCGAAGACTCCCCCGCCGAGGCCCGGTTCCGCGCCGAGGTGCGGGACTGGCTCGCCGCCGAGGCGCCGCGCTTCGTGCCTACCCCCGACGCCGACGAGGCCGAGCGCGTGCGCCTCGTGCGCGCCTGGATGCGCTGCAAGGCCGATGCCGGCTATGCCGGGTTCACCCTGCCGCCCGAGCTCGGCGGCCGAGGCGGCACGGCGCTCGAGGAGATTATCTTCCTGGAAGAGCAGGCGAAGGTGCCCGTGGCCCATATCGAGACCTTCAATCTCGGCCCGAGCACGATCATCCCGATGCTGCGCGTCCATGCGGCGCCCGAGCTGGTCGCCGAGCTTGCCGCGCCGACCATCCGCGGCGAATTTTGCTGGTGCCAGCTTTTTTCGGAGCCCGATGCCGGCTCGGACGTCGCCGCCATCCGCACCCGTGCCGTCCGCGACGGCGACGACTGGGTGATCAACGGCCAGAAGGTCTGGACCTCCGGCGCCCATATCGCCGATTGGGGCCTGCTCCTCGCCCGCACCGACCCGGCGCGGCCGAAGCACCAGGGCCTGACCGCCTTCGTGGTGCCGATGCGGTCCGTCGGGGTCGAGGTCCGCCCGCTGAAGCAGATCTCCGGCCGATCCGAGTTCAACGAGGTGTTCTTCACCGATTTGCGCCTGCCCGACCGCCTGCGGATCGGCGAGGTGAACGGCGGCTGGCGGGTCGTGGTGACGACGCTGTCGAACGAGCGCCTGGCGCTGCTCAGCGACCGCACGGTCGGGCGCAACCTGGTCGGGCCGCTGCTGCGCCTCGCGGCCCGAAGCGGCGGAACCGCGTTCCTGGACGACACCGAGTTCTGCGCCCGGCTCGCCTCCTACTATGCGACCGTCGCGGGCGTCGACCACATCCGGAAGCGGCTGATCACGACGCTGGCGAAAGGCGGGGCGCCGGGGCCCGAGGCGACGGTCGGCAAGATGACGATCGCGCGGCTGATGCAGGAGATGGCGATCTTCGGCATCGACCTCGCCGGTGCCGCCGGCGAGGCGATCGACCCGGTCGACCCCGACCTCGCCGAGATCCAGGACTGCTTCTTCACCGCGCCCGGCTACCGCATGGGCGGCGGCACCGAGGAGATCGCCAAGAACGTGGTCGCCGAACGGGTTCTGGGCCTGCCGCCCGAGCCGCGGGCGGACAAGGACGTGCCGTTCAATCGGGGGGCCGGCGGCTGAAGGACTCCCCCTCCCCCTGCCCCCCTCCCGCAAGGGGAGGGGGAACGGGATAATCCCCCTCCCCTTGCGGGAGGGGGGCAGGGGGAGGGGTCGCGCCGGGCTCCGTAAGCCTACGAGAGTGCTTTCATCCCAGCCCCCTCACATACCCCGCCGCATGCCGCCCCGCCAGCCGCCCGAA
>DATGFU010000273.1:0-4598 GCA_035308865.1 Allostellaceae bacterium
TCGACGAGGCGATCGTGCTCGCCGACCGGCTGCTGATCATGAGCAACCTTCCGACCCGTGTACGGGCAGTGATCCCGGTCGACCTGCCGCGGCCCCGCCGGCTGGCCGACATCGTCGACAGCGACCGCGCGAACGAGATCAAGATCGAAGCCCTCTCGCTGCTGCACGAGGAGGCGATGCGCTCCTTCGCCGCGGGCAGCCGCGCCGCAGCGGACTTCGTTGAAGCCTATGCCCGCCGTTGCGAGGGGGCGCGGGCCGGTGGACCCCAGGGCCGGTAAGGTCCTGAACCACCGGCCTGCTGCCATGTGTTCCAGATGATTGAACGGTACACGGCAGTGCGATGGAGCATGCGGCGGTGATGCGGATTGCAGAGCTGGACGCGCCGCTGGGCGCCGAGGTCACCGGGCTTGATCTTGCCGTACCGGTCGACGATGAGACTCTCGGGGAGATCCAGGCTGCACTGGACCGGCACGCCGTGCTGGTTTTCCGCAGCCAGGCCGCGCTGACGCCGGAGGCCCATATCGCCTTCAGCCGGCGCTTCGGACCGCTGCAGATCCATGTGCAGAAGAGCTTCCATCTCGCCGGTCATCCGGAAATCCTGATCGTCTCCAATGTATTCGTCGACGGAGTGCCGATCGGATTGGCGGATGCCGGTCGGTATTGGCATTCGGATCTGTCCTACATGGCGAGGCCCAGTCTCGGCTCCCTGCTCCATGCGCAGGTTGTGCCGAAGGGCACCGGCAACACGCTCTTCGCCGATATGCGCGCCGCCTATGACGCACTTCCGTCCGAGCTGCAGCTGCGGCTTCTGCCGCTCAAGGCCGAGCACAGCTACCTCGCCCGCAACGTGAAGCAGGGCCAGCGGAGCATCTATCGGCCGCAGCTCGACGCCAAGGCCGCTGCCACCGTGCCGCCCGTCGTCCATCCGGTGGTCCGGCGGCATCCGGGCAGCGGCCGGCCCGCGCTGTTCGTCAGCGAAGGCTTCACCACCCGCATCCTCGGCCTGCCGGACGAGGAGAGCGCAGCGCTGCTCGCGACCCTATCCGTTCATGCCACGGGCGCGCGCTTCATCTACCGCCATCGCTGGCAGCCGCACGATCTGGTGTTCTGGGACAACCGCGCGACCCTTCACTTCGCCATCGGCTGTCCACCCGAGCGGCCGCGCACGCTATATCGCACGACGATCGAGGGCGATCCGCCGCTCCCGTTTGCCAGGTAGTGATCTCGACCGGGGCAGCGGTGGGCTCGGCTTGCCGCCTTCGTCATCGCCCGCGAGACCGACGAGGCGGCGCAGGAAGCGTTTGCCGATGCCTGGAAGCTCTCCGAGCTCGACAAGCCGGCCCGCGCTTCGATCTTCGGCAACGCCGATCCCAAGGCGGTGATGTTCCAGACCTTCGCGAAGCTCCCGCATATCGGCACCAATGGCGGCACAGCGGCCGGCCTGGTCGGCAGCTACGACACCGTGGCGCAGCGCATCCGCGAGTTCGCCGATCTCGGGATCGAGCTCTTCATGCTGCAGTTCCAGCCCTTCGAGGCTGAGATGCGGCGCTTTGCTCACGAGGTCATCCCGCGGGTGCGGAGCGCTTATCCTTCGGCAGTAGCCGTTGCGGCAGAATAAATTCGAGATTGGGCTCCGGAATGTCGTCGAGGCGAATGATTGGTCCGTTCGCACTCGCAGTAGGAGGCCGATCGGATCGCCTTTGCCCGGCAGTTCCCGGATCAGCAGAGCGATTTGCAAGCTACGGAACGCGCCGCCGATCCTCGATGCCCTAGCTGCTCCGATACTGATGGTTGTCCAGGTCGATATCACTCTCGATCAAGAGGCTCTCCATCGTCAGCCGCCACGAGCGGCGCTACCTTATCGGTAGCGCCGCTCGCCGCTCCGGCATCGATGTCCGATCGACAGAGGGCTCGTGCTATGACCGCCACCCTTCCACACGCAGCGGGAAGGCGAAGCGATCCACCGGCATGATGGGCTTGTCCGCAACACGGCGCTCCACACTGGCGGTCACCTTGTGCGGCTCGCCGCTCACATCGTCATTCGAGCCAAACGGTCTCGTCATGCCCGGACACCAGTAGCCGTAACCAGCTGGGCGACTGCAGCTAACGTCATCGTCGAACCAGTAATGAGCTAGGCGGTACGCCCGCAGCCGCTCGGTGATCTCGTCGGTCTGGAACCACTCAATGTCTAGAAAGCAGACGTGGAGGCTGCACCGGGACATCGAGGCTGCGCGCATCGCAGCCAGCAGTTCCTTGACCGTCGCCTCTGTGCGGAAGTCGACCGAGACTTTCTTGTTTAACAACTCAGTTACGAGCGGCATGACATCGTCCGCTCGCACATAGCCGCCGATCTTCATGATGACGGTGTCCGTTTCCTCGCCCACAAAGGTTTCGTCATCCTCCGCTCGCGGGTAGAGGCCGGGGCGGATCGGTGGTGCTGGCGGCGGCGGCGTACGTGGACGGCCATTCGCCGTGCTCGCGGGGTCATTCGGCATCGTCGGGTCGGCACTGATGTGTGTCATGTTAATCTCCGTAGAGTGGTTAGAGGTAAGGTGCAGGCGCTACAGGCGTCGGTTGCACCGCCGGTCGATCCGGTCTCGAACGAGACCGGTGCTGCCCGTCGGCAAGTCAGTGATTCGGGTCGGATACCGCGATCTTGAGGTGGCTGAACTGCCTCTCGTGCGGTGGATCGCCGCTTTGGCCTGGGTGGCTGTGATCGGATCGCCGGGTTCGCGTTTGACGCCGCGAACGGGCAGCGGCTTAGCGGCCGTCGTCGAGCCGCCGCCGCGCCGCCTCGGCGGAGGCGCGACCCGTTCGGGCGGAGTCTCCCTGCGCTCGCCGTCGCCGTCCTTCTGGGCTGGCGGCTTGCTTGGCTGAGGCGGGTTGCGTCGCGTCGTGCGCCGCGACGCCGGCGGGCTCTTGGTCACCCGCACGGCGGTGGCGTCCGCTGAAGCCGCTCGCGACTTGATGCGCACCCCCGCGCGCGGCGCCGACGAGTCGCGAGGGCTCGGGTTGACCGCGCGGTGATCGAGACGCTTGCGGTCGGCTGCCTTTGTCGGCCCGCTGAACGAGCCGGATCGCGTGGTCTTCCGGAGCGGCCTCTCGGCGTCATTCGCCTTGCGAGGCCGTCGCGGCGCGGGCGCCAGTTTGCGGCACCACTTCTCTGCCGCCGCAGCCGAGATGAACTTGCGTCGGCCGAGCCTGTAGAACTCGGGTCCGCGACCGACGCGCCATAGCGCATAGAGTGTCGACTTCGGGATGCGGTAGGCCGTGCAGAACTCGGAAAGTGTCAATGCCTTGGTGTTCATGTCGAGCCTCGTGTGTCGGTTGGAGGAGACCGGTCTGGCCGGGCGGCTGATCGCCGCCCGCAGAAAATTAGCTTTCGACGGGATCTGTTCGGGTGCGCCTGAACCTCGCTTTACCGGGTCTTAAGCGGCACCGACCGGGCGCATCGGTTCGCCTCAGGCAGGCGACATGGTGGTGCCGGGTTGGGCTTGGCGGGGGCAGCGGCACATCGGACGGCGGTCCGCTCGACACGCCGCATCCTTGGTCGGGTGATTGCCGGTTAGTCGGGCGGTCGCGCACGGCGACGCCAAACGCGTTCCGGTCCGCTGCAGCCGACCCAGAGTTGGTCGCGCACAGAGCACGTCGACGCATCGCACGACGAACCGCTTGCCCGCCCATCGGTGGTTGGAAGCCGACCGGCGGGACTCACTTCGTGTGGTCGTTTCCGTGAGTGCCCGAGAGTCTGCGTCTCTTCCGGTCCAGCACCAGCGCGTCCGCGTCGCGTCGCAGCGCGTTCAGGAACCCTTCGCCAGCGTTCCGCGGCGTCGAAGGATAAGAAGGTGCGTGACCCTACCGTATGTGAGACCGGGCTGAGACCTTCCTGCCAGAGTGCGTACAAGGGGAAGCGAGGCAGCCGGTGAGCGGCTAAGAACTCGTCCACGGTGAACACGAGGGCGGGCATGCGGGGACTCCCTGAGACGCAGTCGCGTACCTCAGGGCTTTAGCGCTTTCGGAGTTGGTGCCCGTCTCGCGCTTCGGAACAGTTATTGAGCGCGCGGCGGCGACCACCAACTGACCCAACACGGTCGTGCGTCCAGCCAGTCGGTAGCGGGGCCGGCGTCGGTGCGAGAAGCCGCATCCTGGAGTCGGGTCATCGCCTGCTCGTCGGGCGGTCGCGCACGACGACGCGAAACGCGTTCAGGTCGGCTGCGTCCGACCGAGAGTCGGTCACGCGCATCGCAGCTTGCAGATGACGACCACGAGGGCGTTAGTGGTCCGGGTGGACCCGCGTCACGCTGGACATCGTCTCAGGCTGGTGCAGCGTGTCGCTACCTGTCGCAACGTCATTGGGGGAAGATTTGGGGTATAAACTTCAAATCGATAATCTAACTGATTATAATAGCGCTTAAATCTGTCGTAATGTTGCGGACATCCCCTCCGCCACCCAGTCTCTGTCCGGACCGGACACATAGGTAACAGAACGTACCTAAGACATAGGTAACAACCTCGGGCCGAACGGGTTGTCGAGGGGTTGTAGGGTTTTCTGTTCCAAGTCGATATATCCGAGATCGTAGTGCATGAAGGAGACGAGC
>DATGFU010000274.1:0-14196 GCA_035308865.1 Allostellaceae bacterium
AGCTGGTTCTCGTAGCCGACCACCATCGGTTGGGCACCCGGGCCGCCGGCAATGTAGTCGTCGAAGAGCTTGCCCGAGGAGGGCGGCTTGAATCCCATGCGGCGGAAGAGGCTCGCCACGTCGTCCGTGACCCTGCCCAGCGTCTCCTCCGTTACGACGTCGCCGGCCAGCAGGCTCGCCACCAGCCCGGCGAACATGAAGCCGGAATTGGAGCGGTTGGGATCGGTCGAAACGATCCGGGCATGGCCGTAAAGGTCGGTCACGCCGAGCGCCGACCAGTCCTGGCCGGCAAGAACCGCTTTGAGCAGCCGCGCAAGGTCGATCGTGTAGCGCGGCCCGCCGGCCGCCTGGGCGTAGCCTGACGTGACCAGCCCGTCCGCAACCTTGTCCCAGGAATAGAGCACGATCGGCGAGTTGAGGATCACCTGGTCGCGCTGGATCTTGACCCCCGACTGCCGGGCGAGCTCGACCATCACCGAGGATGACGGCCACAGGAAGTCCGGCTTCTGATCGAGCAGCTCGCGCTGGCGAACCATCTCGACCGAGCCGGCGCGCCGCGCGTCGAGCATCAGTCCGTAATCGTCCGCGAGCGCATCCTTTACCCGCTGGTTGCCGACGAAGCCCTCCTTCTCGCCGCCGATGAACCCGAACAGCTTCGTGGTCTGGCCCATATAGCCGACGAGGCCGGGATGCTCGCGAAGATAGAGGTAGCTGCCGGTGCCCGCCGCGCTCGCCGCGAGGAGGCCGATGCCGAGGCTGCGGCGCGAGATCGCCATCAGGCACCCGTCCGCGGCACGGAGACCGGCGCCGCCGTGGGCTTGCCGGCCACGGGCCCGAGATCCTCGTCGAGCGAGCTCTTGAGGAGCTTCAGCTCGATGTCCAGCCGGTCCACGTCGGCATCGAGCAGCCCGTCGGCGAATTTGGCGAAGGCGCCGTCGAGCCGGTCGAGCAGATCGCTCGTGGCCATCAGGCGCGCCGGGTCGGGCATCTGCTTCTGCTCCAGGAGCTGGTAGCCCTCGGCCATCTCGACCGAACGGGGCAGATAATAGACCAGGAATCGCTGCGCGCGGTCGAGCTTGAGCGGGTCCTTTTCGATCGCGCCGAGGATGCCGCGCGCCGCCTGCGCGAGACGGTGGACCCGCAGGCGCGCCGAGGACGACCTGATGGCGCGGGCCGCGACATCGAGCCGCGCGGCCAGCGGCATCGCCTCGGCGAGAAGCTCGCGGGCGAGCTCGATCCGACCGCGGCCGATCCTTCCCGCGTCGAGCCCTTCGAAGGGACGCCGCGGCGCCAGCAGAAGCACTGCACCGCCGCCGGCCAGGATGGCGGCGCCGCCGGCAAGCCAGAAAGGCAGGCCGACGCCGACCGCGAGCGTCGGCAGAAGGATTGCCGCCGCGAGGCCGCCGATGATCCAGTTGAAACCGCCGGACTGCCCGAGCGCCATTCAGTTGTAGCCCCGTACCGCCCGGAACGCCTCGGCCAGGCTCTTGGTGCCGTCGAACACGCGGCCGCCGGTCAGCTCGGCCAGCGCGTCGAGCTGGCTGCGGTCGGCGTCGTCGCCGAAGGTGACGCCGAAGACGGGCACTCTCGCACCATCCTCCCGCCAGGGCTCCTCGAAGGTCGACATGTGGCCCTGGCTCTTGCCGTCGGTCATGATGACGATGGCCGGCAGGTGCGTGCCCTCGTCGAGGATCGGCTTCATCAGCGCCAGCGCCTTGGCGGCGCAGGTGTAGAAGTCGGTGCCGTCATCGGCGCGCAGCTGCAGGGTCTTTTGAAGGAGCGCCGCCTGCTCGGCCTCGTTGCCGCTCGCCATGGCGTTCCAGCGCACGCGGCCGTCGAATGGCAGGACGAGGATCCGGTCGTCCTTGAGCCATTGCACCAGCACCTCGCGGGTTCGGGCGGGCGTGAGGAGGAAGCGCATCGCCTCCATCAGCTGCTGCTCCCCGTTCCCTTGCATGCTGCCGGACAGATCGAGGCACAGCGCGGTGAGGGACGGCCGCCGCAGCGCCTCCTGGTAGAGCGTCAGGGCCTTCTCGATCGCCGCGGATTCGGGCGGCCGGATCACCGTGACGGGCCGGGCCGTGTCGAGGTTCGTCTCGGCATCGACGATGGCCGGGGCGCGGCCGGACAGGCCGACCCGCCGGCCGGTGCCCGCAATCTTGGCCTGCGCCTCGTCGCTGAGGAGCCAGGCCTGAAGCTCGTTGAAGAACGTCTCGACGGCCGACCCGCGACCGCGATCGACGAATCCCAGCGGCGAATCGGCCAGCGCCACGCCGTCGGCGGGATAGACCGCGTAGAGCGGCTCGCCGCCGGCGGCACGGAGCTGGTCATTAGTCTCCTTGATCACCGCTTCGTAGTTCCACATCGCGTCGTAGCGCACGCCCTTGGCATCTTCCTCGCGATAGAGATCGGCGAGCCAGCCGCTCGATCCGGCCGAGCGGGTCACGCCGCGGAGCAGCCGGCTCACCATGTCGCGCGCCTGCGCGTTGTCGAGATCCTCCGGCACGAGCGGGTCGGTCTTGCCGAGCGCTGCGGCGAGCATCGCAAGATAGGCGGAGGCGCCGGAGTTCGACTGCGTCGCCGAGGTCATGAGGAAGGTCAGCCGCCCGCCCTCGACCGCGGCGAGGATGTCGCGGTAGGTCACTTGCTTCCCTACCCAGCCGAGCGACTCGGCCTTGGACTTGCGCACCCCCAGGATCACCGGCATCTGGGCGATCGACTTGACCGAGCGGACGCGCCGGCCGGTGTCGAATACGTCGATCCAGATCGACGAGGCCGGCCACACCGCATCGGCGTCGAGCTGGCTGCCCTGCTTGAGGCCGAGCGCGATGTCGAGCGAGCCCATGTACCTCATCTGGCACTTGGCGCCATGCGACGCGCAGAACCCCATCACCAGCGGCTCCAGCACCTGGTTCTCTGAGCCCGAGACGATGGTGAACTCCGGCCCCTTGCTGCACGAGCCGAGGCAGAGGACGAGGAGGGCGAGCAGGCCTGCAGCCACCATCCACCTCCCTCTCCGCCCCCGGGGGCGGAGAGGGTCGGGGTGAGGTGGGGGATAGCTCGGAGCACTGGTAAAACTCACCTCACCCTCCCGTCGCTCTGCGACGGGCCCCTCCCTCTCCCCCCTGAAGGGCGGAGAGGGGCTCGACCGACGCGTGTCCGTCACTGGGGCGCCTGGGCCAGCGCGGTCTTCAGCTCGCCGGTCAGCTGCTCCATCCGCTGTTCGATCTGTGCCCGCTTCTCCCGGCCTTGCGACTGGACCTGCAGCACGCTCGAGATCGTGTCGATGAGGTCGCGGTTGGTCTTCTCCAGCGTCTCGATGTCGACGATCCCGCGCTGGGACTGCTTCTCGATCTCGATCGCCTGCGACTTCATCATCTCCGAGGCCTGCTTCAGCATCTCGTTGGTCGCGTCGGTCACGGCCTTTTGCAGATCGAGCGCGGATTTCTGACGGGTCAGGCCCAGGAGCAGGATCATCTTCTGCTTCCAGACCGGGATGGTGAGCGCGGCGGTCGCCTGCAGGTTCTCGATCAGCGTCTCGTCGCCCGACTGGACGATCCGGATCTGCGGCAGCTGCTGGATGCCGATCTGCAGCGCCTGTTGCAGGTAGAAGACGCGTTTCTCCAGCCGGTCGAGCGCCTGGACCGCATCCTGGTAGCTCTGGGCCGCGAGCAACGCATCGTTGCCGGCGGCGGAATCGGCGGCCTGTTTCAGCGTGACCAGCTGGCCCGTGCGGAACTCGCCCGCGAACGCCTTGCCGGCGGCGATATGCGCCTCCAGCTCGCCGATCGAGGACTTGGTCTGCTCGTGCAGTTCGTCGAGGAGGGCGATGTCGCGCTTCAGCGCTTCCTTGTTGCGCTCCAGCTCGATCCCGATCCGGTCGATCTGCGAGGCGACCGTCTCGAACTGCTCCGTGAATCGGCGGACGCGCGCCTCCAGCGAGGAGAAGAGCCGGGTGAGAAACCCTGCATTCTTCAGGCTCGCCGGGTCGAGGCCGCGGGCCTTCTCGAGAATGTCCATCAGCAGCTTGCCGGTCGTGCCGAGCTCGCGGTTCTGCGTCTGGGCGAGCACGCGGTCGGCGAATTCGACGACATTGCGCTGGGCGCGGTCGCCGAAGGTGACGATCCGGGCACGATCGGAAATGTCGATGCCGGTCTTGATCCGGGCGATTGTGCCAGGGTCCGCGACGATCGCGGGCAAGGTGGTCGACGCGCTCATCGGGAGTCCTCGGCGATTGTGGGGGGCGGCACGCTCGGGGTGGCACCACCATACCCCAACTCGGCGGCCGGCCATAGCGGCCGACGTCAGGTCCGGAGCAGCTTCTCCATGAATACGAGGTCGAGCCACCGGTCGAACTTGCGGCCGACCTCGTGCAGCCGGCCGGCCTCATGGAATCCGGCACGCTCGTGGAGGCGGATGGAGACGGCGTTGCCCGCCTCGATGCCGGCGACCATCGCGTGCTTCCCGGCCCTCTCGGCACGCTCGACGAGGTGCTGCAGCAGCGCCTGGCCGACGCCCTGCCCGCGCGCCGGCGCGTCGACATAGATCGAATGCTCGACGGTGTATCGGTAGCCCTCCCATGGGCGATAGGGACCCCAGGCGCCGAAGCCCAGCGGCCGGCCGCGGTCTTCGGCGATCACCACGGGACAGCCTGCCGACTGGCGCTGCTTCAGCCATGAGGCGCGATCCTCGAGCGTCACCGGCGCGAGGTTCCAGTTCGCGGTCGTCTCGGCGATGGCCGCGTTGAAGACGCGCAGGATGAAGGGCAGATCGCTTTCCACGGCGTCGCGGATGACCATGCTCAGCCTCTTGCAAGTTCGTCTATCATGATAGACGATCGTTGCTCATGCAAGACGATATCGACCAGGCCCTGTCCCGGCGGCTGCGCGGCGAGCGCGAGGCGAGGGGGTGGTCGCTGGCCGGGCTGGCGCGGCATTCCGGCGTGTCCAAGGCGATGCTCAGCCGGATCGAGCGCGGCGAATGCAGCCCCACCGCCTCGCTCCTCGGCCGGCTTTCCGCCGCGTTCGGCCTCACCATGTCGGAGATCTTCCGACCGCCGGGTGCGGCCGAGGGACAGGTGGCGCGGCGCGCCGCCCAGCCGTCGTGGCGCGATCCCGCCACCGGCTTCGTCCGCCGCTCGCTGACCCCGCCGGGCGGTTCGCTCACGCCGCTGGAGCTCGTCCTCGGCGAGCTGCCGCCGGGCGCGGCGATCACTTATCCCGCCGCCTCCTACGTCTTCACCGACGACCACCAGATCGTCGTGCTGGAGGGCGAGCTTACCTTCCGCGAGGGCGCCGCCACGACCGTGCTGGCGGCCGGCGACTGCCTGCGGCTTGGCGCGCCGGCCGCGTGCGAATACGCCAATCGGGGCGCGGTCCCGTGCCGCTATGTCGTGGCCGTGTTGCGCCGCGCCCGCGGACCGTGAACCGATGGCGGGGATCGGCCACAACCGCGGACCGCCGCTCGATCCCGAGGAGGCGGCCGCGCAGGCATGGCGGCACTATTGCTGGCGCAAGGCGCATGCCGCGGCGTGGCGGACGCCGCCCCGCGAGATCGCGCTCCGCCGTCTCGCGCGGGCGGAGGCGCTGGGCATGAGCTACCGGGACTATACGGCAATCCTGCTCGATCGCGGCGTCCACCTCTGAGAGCCCGCCGCCGAACGGAGCGCATTCCGCCTCTACCCGCCGGGCAGCAGGAGCCGCAGCCCGAACCCCAGCATCACCGTGCCCGACACCCGCTCGATCGTGCCGCGGAGCGCCAGATAGGCGCGCCGCGCCGCGCCGGTCGAGAACATCAGCGCGACCGTGCCGTAGACGGCGAGCGAGACCGTCGCGACCGTGGCGACGGCGCCGATCCGGATCCAGTCCGGCGCCTCCGGCCGGATGAACAGCGCGAAGACGCTGGCGAAGAAGGCGAGGCATTTGGGATTGAGCAGGTCGGTCGTCAGACCGCAGAGATAGGCGTTGCCGCCGGGCGCCGGCGGCTCGCCCTCCGCGCCGCCTTTCGGACTTCGCCAGAACAGGATCCCGAGCCGGATCAGGTAGAGCCCGCCGGCGATCCGCAGCGCCGTCTCCAGCCAGGGCCAGAGAGCGAACACCGCCGAGAGCCCGAGGATCGTGGCGCCCGCCCACAGCACGCCGGACGTTGCCGCCCCCGCCACCGCGAGCAGCGCCTCCATCCGCGAGCGCTCGACCGCGATCCGGCTCACCGTGACGAAGGTCGGGCCGGGCGTGATCGCGGCGGCCGTACCGACCGCGAAAAGCGAGACGAGCGGGGCCCAGTCCGACATCACGGGATCCGCGTGAAGTCCGTGATCCAGTTGGTCTCCCAGGTCCCGCCGCCGTCCTCGGAGAAGGCCTGCTCCCAGCGCGGCGCCGTCTCGCGGGTCCGCGACCGGATGAAGCGCACGCGGATCGGCTTTCCCTCGAACGTGTCGTCCGCATGGAAGGTGCCGACCCCGTCCCTGAAGCTGCCGGCGAGCGGCGGGTCGAGATGGTCCGGGAAGCGCCCGTCCAGCCGCCAGATCATCCGGCGCTGTCTCTTCGCATCGAACGACCGCATCGTCACCGCACGGTAGGCGGCACCCGGCTTCTCGATGACGTTGTCGTCGATGTTGCCGGCGCCGCCGAGGATCGCTTCGGCCGTGCAGGTCCCGCCGAACTCCGGCCGGTCGTGATTGGAACGGGTCATGGCGGCCTCACCTCGGGTTGCGGGGACGGCCTTCTACGCGACGCAACCTGCCAGGGCGTGTCAGGTATCGCCGATCAGCGCTGCGACAGAATCGCGAAGCACGCCTCGGGCAGCCTGGGATGCGGAGGGGCCGGCGGCCCAGGCGACGTCACCGGCGGGTTGGGATGCTTCGCCCAGTCGGCCAGCGAGGCGTCGCACCCGTCGCCGGCGGGCACGGGCTTCTGCGGTTCGCAGAGCGGCGAATCGGCAGGGCAGCGCAGCCGGACATGGAAGTGGTCGTCATGGCCCCACCAGGGGCTCAGACGGTGCAGCCACGCCGTTCCGCCCGAGGCGCCGCCGGCGAATCCGTGGCACAGCGCCAGCTTGATCACCGGGCTCACGAAGATGCGCTCGACATCGGGATCGGCGGCGGCAAGCCGCAGCAGCCGCACCTGCCGCGGCCCGAACCGCGACGGATCGACGGCGTGGAAACCGGGCGTCAGCATCGAGGGCAGGTCGACATCCTCGCGCAGCGATGCCGGCCGCGGTGCCGCCCCCTCGTCGAAGGTGAACCACAGATCGACGTCGAGCCCGATCTGGTGGCTGGCGTGGCCCCAGGGGAGCGGTCCGCCGCGCGGCTGCGCCATGTCGCCGACCTGGAAGCGCGGCAGTCCGGCGGCATGGGCCCGCCGTCCCAGCCGCTCGATGAAGTCGACCAGCTCGCCATGCCCGTAATAGCGCCGCCGCGCGAGCCGGATCACTTCGTAGCCCTCGCCGTCCGCCGGCAGCGCGACCCCGCCGGCGAGGCAGCCATGGGCGAATCCGCCGATCGCCTGGGCCGGGCCGGGCGAGGGGCGGCTGACCAGGCTCCAGGCATTCTGCGGCAGCTGCTCGGCCCACGCTGAAGACGCGCAGGACAGCGCGAAAGCGACGACGGTGCTCCTGAAGATGCCGGGCGATCTCACGACGACGATATTCCCTCCTCTCCCGGACAAGGCGCAAGTTACATGCCCGTCCTCCGAAAGCTGCGCTGGTGCCGTTCGACCGTGGCGGCTACGCTGCGTTTCGAGGTGCCGGGGCGGCTCTGCCGTTCCGGAGAATTGGGAAGCCGGTGCGAGTCCGGCGCTGCCCCCGCAACGGTCATGGCGGGTTGGGATCGGGGCACATAGGCCACTGGACGGTCGGACCGTCCGGGAAGGCGTCCGGATCCCTCCTTCATCGGTCCCGCCCGAGCCCGGAAACCAGCCTCGCTTGTGTCCGTGATCGCGGTGGGCGATCGGGAAGGACCGAAGGCGGGCTCTCGTCCGCCGCCCGACCTTTCCCGACCCGTCCGCGGCCACCTGTCGCAATCCGCGCCGTCCCATCGGACGGCCGCAGACGAGGGATCTCGCATGGTTTCGCACGTCACTCAGATGCTGGTCGATCTCCTGGCCCGCGCGCCCGGTTACGGGCTGGGCCGCCGGTTCTTCAGCGATCCCGGGTTCCATGCGCTGGACATGGAGCAGGTCTTTTACCGGGAGTGGCTGTTCGTCGCTCATTCCTGCGAGCTGGCCGAGCCCGGTGCCTATGTCACCCTGCGGATCGGCGCCTACCCGGTCGTCATCGTGCGCGGCCGCGACCGTGTGCTCCGGGCCTTCCACAATGTCTGCCGGCATCGCGGCCAGCAGGTCTGCACCAAGCCGTCGGGCGCCAGCGGCAGGCTGGTCTGCCCTTATCATCAGTGGACATACGATCTCGACGGCCGCCTGCTGCACGCCCGCGACATGATGGGCGACATCGAGGCGTCGCGGTTCGGGTTGAAGCCGGTGGCCTGCGAGGAGGTGGCGGGCTGGGTCTTCGTCTCGCTGGCCGAGGATCCGGCGCCGTTTGCGCCGCTGCGCGCGACGATCGAGCCCTATATGGCGCCGCACCGCGCGGACGAGGCCAAGATCGCGCTCCGCTCGACCATCGTCGAGAAGGGCAATTGGAAGCTCGTGCTGGAAAACAACCGCGAATGCTACCACTGCCGCGGCACGCATCCCGAATTGAGCCGCGTCTATTCCGACGCGCCGGCGCTGACCGGCGTCGAGGAGGTGGCGGAGGACGGCGACATCGCGGCGCACTGGCAGGCCTGCGAGGCGATCGGCCTGCCCAGCACCTTCCTGATGGATCCGGGCGGGCAGTACCGGGTGGTCCGGGCGCCCTTCCTGCGCGATGCCGAGTCCATGACCTTGGACGGCAAGTGCGCCTCGAGCCGGCTCCTCGCCGACTTCCCGACGGCCAGGCTCGGCACCATGATGTTCTTCCACTACCCCAACAGCTGGAACCACCTGCTGGCCGATCACGCGGTCAGCTTCCGCATGCTGCCGCTCTCGCCGACCGAGACCGAGCTGACCACGACCTGGCTCGTCCACAAGGACGCCGTCGAAGGCGTCGATTACGACCTCCGGCGCCTGACCGAGGTGTGGCAGGCGACCAACGACCAGGACCGCCGGATCGTCGAAGGCAACCAGGCCGGCATCCTGTCGCCCGCCTTCGAGCCCGGTCCCTATTCGCGGGTCCATGAGGGCGGCGCGCTGCAGTTCATCGACTGGTACGCCGGCCTGATGACGACGCGGCTGCAGGCGCTGACGGGGACGGACCGGGCGGTGGCGTGAGGGCGCGGGCACTGCGATGCCGGTGTGCCGGCGTGCAATGCGGTGTCCATCAGCGTGCATGCCGCTTCGCGGAGCGACGTGCCGGCCTCCTCGATCTTCCGCAGCATGGAGCGATGCCGTTCGAGGCGTTCCTCGACGGGATCGGACAATGCAGCAGGGGTTGGCGACGGCGCGGGCATGCGAGGGATTAGAGCCGACCGCGGGGCGACGGGTTCAGGCGGACCGAGGGCCGGCTTGACAGGGCTTTCGGGTCGGCGGCGTCCGCGGGCGAGCATGCCGGCCTCGGAACTTCGGCTCTCTTGACGCAACAATCGCTATTGGCGATAATTCTGCCGTGAAGCTTCTCATCGAGAAGGACGCTGCGAAGCGTCTTGCGCGGGACCAACCGAAGCGGCGCGAGGCCATCCTCGCAGCGCTCCGGGAGATTGCGGCGGACCCGTTTGCCCACCATGCCAACGTCAAGCCGATGACGGGCGAAGCCGACCTGTTCCGACTGCGCCACGGCGACTGGCGCGTGATCTATCGCATCGTGCGGACAGCGGACGAATTTCGGGTTCTGGCCGTCGACACGAGAGGAGGCGTCTACAAATGACCGATACCGTCACGATCAGCCGTGCCGAGTACGAGGCGCTCCTGGCCGAGCTCGATGAGCTGCGCGATCTCGGCGCTGCCCGGAAGGCCGAGGCGCGGGTCGCCGCCGGCGACAGCGAGTATCTTCCGATCGAGATGGTCGAACGGCTCGCGACCGACCATCCGCTCCGGGTCTGGCGCGACCATCGCGGCCTCAGCGGCGTCCAGCTCGCCGCCGCCGCAGGCGTGCCGCAAAGCTATATCAGCGAGATCGAGACGGGCCGGAAGCCCGGCAGCATCGACGCCTATCGCCGCCTCGCGGAAGCGCTGCGGGTGACGATCGATGATATTGCGCCAGGCTGAGGAGTCCGGGGAGCCGGGCACCTTCCGGCAGGCGCCGGCAACGGAGGATAGTTACTCAGCCCCCTTTTCGCCCCGTGAAAATACGTCTTTGCTACAGAAGTGTTATTCCGTCATCCCCGCGAAGGCGGGGATCCAGGGTCATGGGCGCCGGCGCTTGCGGCCCTGGATTCCCGCCTTCGCGGGAATGACGGTAACCTCTTGGGATTAAGAGATTCATTTCCAGTCAGGCTCTAAGACGGCACGATCGCGCAGGCACGTCGATGGCAGGGCCAGGCGATTCCCATAACCGGCGCGGGGGAGAACAAGGGCGTGCGCATTGTCTTCGATGGCCGGCAGGTCGAGAGCCTCGACCCCAAGATCGCCCGGCGGATCGGCCTCGGGGCCGACAGCCCGGTCGTCGAGGGGGTCATACTGTCCGCCGATCAGATCGCCGCCGCCGCCGCCCGCCGATACGAGATCAGCTTCGGCGTGGTGGGGGGCGTCGCGGCGACGATCGTGATCGTGGCCACGATCATGGCCCTCGATTACGAGCCTGCGGACATGGTCGTCGTTGGGCCCATTTGCCTTGCCGTCCTGGCGGCGATGGGCACGGGGCTGCCCGCCCTCTATCGGCGACGCATGGCCCAGATGCGCGACAAGACCGCGCGGCGGCTGGCCCGAATGGCGCCGGCCGGGACCGCGATTCGCCTGGACGCAGCCGGTCTCACCTTGGGCGGATGCGCCACGCCGTGGTCGGACATCGCCATCGAAGCTGTTGAGATCGTCACCGTAACCGTTTCCGACGGCGACGATGACTATCACGTCGAAGCGGTCGTGCTCGACGTGCGGGGCCAGCCGGTGATCCTGGATCAGGGCATGATCGCCAATGGCGAGGTGATGGTCGACAAGGCCTTGCGGACCCTGAGTGTTGATTTCCCCGGAGCGTTGACCCGAGGGGCGTAAGCGTGGCGGGTCAGCGTCCGCTTTCGGCGCTCCGTCACCGTCGGCCCGGCGTCCGGCATGGGTCGAATCCTGTCATAGCGGGCCGGTACCAAGCGGGGGATTTGGGTTACGGCGACACTTTACTTTTCCCCCGACCGGAACGGCCACGCGGCGAGAAAAAGGGGTCACCACTCCGACCCCTTTTCCCGACCTATGTCAAAGGGATAATTCCCGACGCATTGGGTGACGAGATGATTCCGTCATTATTTGCAGCTACTAATCCCTATAACTTACATAGCCATGAGTCCAAATGACCCGGTCTTTGTTATCGACTTTCCAAAATACTGAGCCATGCACCAAAAATAGCCGTGGCATGATGTTCGATTGCTCATATCGCATATAACGAATTGAGCTATCAGCTTGACACGCAGAATAACCGGCGAAACCGTCAGACTTCAAGGCGACTGTGAGACTCGCCTCTGCCGTTCCAGGGGGAAATCGTTTAATTAGGCGTTGTTCAAGTAGCGGAGGGCCCTCAAGGTCGGAATTTGAGGGGCGAGACCGATCTCCTGGCTGAGGCGGGCACGCATTTGCGACCGAACCACCAGAGCTAACCCCATTAAGAAGAGCGGGCGCAGACGTTGCGATGTAGGCGGCGACGATCGCCAACAACATCGTTCCCATCCAAACTGCGTTGAATAGAAATGTGGCGCTGGGCCGCTTCATCGTTAGCTCCATTTCTCCCTTCAGCAACCCCTAATAATGGACCGGCCTTGGCGCCACTTGAGGAATTGGGATCAGATTTGTGTCGTAGCCTGGCGTCCAGTATCCACACCACGCGGAAGAGCTTATGTTAATTACAACGTATCGTAGCATTGTTCCAACACCAGAGTTACTGTTGGGGCCCCACGGTCGATAGGGTCCGAAAGGGTTGTCGATCGCACTCGCCACATACTGAAACCCATTATCGTAATAATCGCAGTTCGTGCTGTCATCAAACAATGTGAGCTGGGGGTAACCCCAAACGGGCTGTTCACCGCTGAGGGCATCCACCTGAGAGGGCATCCACCTGAGAGGGCATCGTAATACCGCCATCATCTGGAGGTGCTGCCCAAGTCTCCTAGTCGGTAATAGGGTTCCGTGGACCCGCATGGGGTTACGGCGACACTTTACTTTTGGTTACGGCGAAAGTTTACTTTTCGATTACGGTGCCAGTGCATTTAATGCATTCGCGGTGAGACGAGCGGCACACTGACGCTCGGGCATCCCGCGACGCGAGCGATCCGGGCTGCGGCCGGCCGAACCCCGGCGGAGGAAGAATGCGAGGGGCCGACCCGATACCGCCGCCCCGCCACCTGACCCTGTCTCCTCCCCGCGCCCGCGTGTATCGTGGCGCGGGACCGTCCCCCGCCAGCCGGCGGTCGGGTTCCCGCGAGGCGAGCACGCACCATCTTGACCGAATCCGACTCTTCGGCCTCCAGCCTCGACGATGCGCCGGCGAGCCGGTTCCACTGGCGGCTCGCGGTCTATTCGGGCGGCGGTCCGTTCCTCGACGGGTACGTGCTCAGCATCGTCGGGGTCGCCCTCGTGCAGGCGACGCCGGCGCTTTCGCTCTCCGCCTCGTGGCAGGGGCTGATCGGGGCCTCGGCGCTGATCGGCATCTTCTTCGGCGGGTTCCTCGGCGGCTGGCTGGCCGACCGGTTCGGCCGGCAGGTGCTCTACACGCTCGACCTGTCGGCGATCATCCTCTGCTCGATCGCGCAGTTCTGGTGCGAGACTGCCTGGTCGCTGTTCCTGTGGCGCCTGCTGATCGGCGTCGCGGTGGGTGCAGACTACCCGATCGCGACGTCGCTGCTCGCCGAGTTCACGCCGCGGCGGCTGCGCGGGACCTTCGTCGGCGGGCTGATCGCGATCTGGTTCCTTGGCGCGGCGGTCGCCTATCTCGTCGGCCAGGTGCTGCTTCAGGCCGGCCCGGACGGCTGGCGCTGGATGCTGGCGAGCGCGGCGCTGCCGGCGGCGTGGTTCGTCGCGATGCGCCACGGCACGCCGGAATCGCCGCGCTGGCTGGCGCAGAAGGGCCGCCACGCAGAGGCGGGCGCGGTCATGCGACGGGTCTACGGCAGCGACGCCCCGGCCGCGGCGGCGGCCGACGCCGCCGGCGTCGGGGTCTCGGCGCTCTTCCGCGCCGGCTATGGCGGCCGCCTGGTCTTCGTCAGCGTGTTCTGGACCTGCTCGATCGTGCCGATCTTCGCGGTCTACGCCTTCGGCCCGCGCATCCTCGGCGCGTTGGGCCTTGCCGGCGACATGGGGAACTACGGCTCGGCCCTCATCACGATGCTGTTCCTGGTCGGCTGCCTCTTCGCCCTCTGGGCGATGCATCATGTCGGGCGGCGCCGGCTGATCCTGCACAGCTTCCTGTGGTCCGGGCTGGCGCTCCTGCTGCTCGGGCTCTTCCCCGACGCGGCTTCGTGGGCGATCATCGCCCTCTTCTCGGCCTACGCGCTGATGATCGGCGGCACCCAGGTGCTGACCTGGATCTATCCGAACGAACTGTTCCCGACCGCGATCCGCGGCAGCGCGGTCGGCCTCGCCTCGTCGCTCAGCCGCATCGGCGCGGCGATCGGGACCTATCTGGTGCCGGTGGCGCTGGACGCGATCGGGATCGGCCCGACCATGCTGGCTGCCGCCGCCGTGACGCTCGTCGGCTACGCGGTCAGCCTGCGCCTGGCACCCGAAACCGCCGGCCGCACCCTCGACGAGTGCGGCGCGCTCTAGTGTTGTGACTCCAACGGTTGTCGCCTCTTTGTCGTCATGGCCGGACTTGTTCCGGCCATCCACGTCGGGCCGCTCGCCTGTTGCACGAAGTGGATGTCCGGGACGAGCCCCATAGGCGCTAAGTGTCTGTCCGGGAACATGTTGATTCGGATGAATCGATTGTGATTCAAGAGAGGCGGCCTAATTTTTGGGGGCGCCGCCGATGTGGACGACCGAGAACCGCGCCCGCTATGACCGCAGCCGCCTGCGCTATCCGTCTGAC
>DATGFU010000275.1:0-3768 GCA_035308865.1 Allostellaceae bacterium
GTCAGACGGATAGCGCAGGCGGCTGCGGTCATAGCGGGCGCGGTTCTCGGTCGTCCACATCGGCGGCGCCCCCAAAAATTAGGCCGCCTCTCTTGAATCACAATCGATTCATCCGAATCAACATGTTCCCGGACAGACACTGAGGGCATCCACATTGAGTTCCCATATCGCGACCCATCAAAACCAAGCGAAGGAACCGAGGAATGACGACTCGAAATGCGCCACCGCCCGGTCGGGGTCGGCAAGTGCATGACGGCTATTCGACGCACCAGCCGCTCACAGAGGGCTATATTCGCAAAGGCGGCTCAAATCCCCCAACATCGCAGATTCAGACTCGTCCGCCTGCGCCCGCGCCGATGCATCCCACTTCCGCGCGAAGCCGTTCGGGAGCCACGACTCAACAGCAAAGCACTACGCGTCGAGACTGAAGCACCAGCACGGCACACGATTGGCTTCAAGGTGTGTCGCCGATACCCGACTTAAGCTCCGCCCGGGGAAGGCCCTGTGATGGTTTCCTCCGGTAAGCTTGACAATACCTACCCCCCGACCTCGGCCAGGATCTCCGCCAGCACCGTGCCGGCGCGGTCGTTCTCGATCTGGCAGGTGCCGGCGGCCATGTGGCCGCCGCCGCCGCGCTTCATGCAGATCTCCCCGACATTCGCCGACGAGCTGCGGTCGATGATCGACTTGCCGATGGCGAGGACGGTGTTCTGCTTGTCGCGCCCCCACATCACGTGGATCGACAGGCTGGTCTCCGGGAAGAGCGCGTAGATCATGAAGCGGTTGGTCGCCCAGATCGTCTCTTCGCCGCGCAGATCGAGCACCGCGGTCTTGCCCTTGACCGTGGTGCAGCGGCGGATCTGCTCCTTCGCCCTGGCGTCGTGCTCGAGATAGAGATCGACGCGCTCGCGCACGTCGGGCAGCGCCAGGATCTCCTCGATCCCGTGGTTCTTGCAGTAGTCGATCAGATCCATCATCAGCTGGTAGTTGCCGACGCGGAACGTCCGGAAGCGGCCGAGCCCGGTCCGCGCATCCATCAGGAAGTTCAGCAGCACCCAGCCCTGGGGGTGCAAGACTTCGTCGACCGTGAACTGCGCCGAATCGCCCTTGTCGACGGCTGCCATCATCTCGTCGCTGATCCGCGGGAAGGCCGCCTTGCCGCCGTAGTGGTCGAAGACGACACGGGCCGCGGAGGGCGCGTTCGGATCGATGACGTGGTTGTCGTGGTGCTCGTTCCGCATCGTCTCCGACAAATGATGGTCGAAGGCGAGGTGGATGCCCGGAACGTAGGGCAGGTTGGTGCTGATATCGCGCGCGCTGACGGGGATCTTGCGGTCCTGCATGTCCTTGGGATGGACGAACAGGATGTCGTCGATCAGCCCGCGCTCCTTCAGCAGCACGGCACAGACCAGCCCGTCGAAGTCGCTGCGGGTGATGAGGCGAAACTTATCGGACGCCATGAGCGTGCTCTCCGGTCGGCAGGGTCTGGTCAGGAAACGATGTAGCTCTTGAGCGCGTCAACCTCGAATTGGGCTTCCTCGATCCGCTGCTTCACGACGTCGCCAATGCTGACGATGCCGGCGAGCCGTCCGTTCTCAACCACCGGTAGGTGCCGGAAGCGTCCGGCCGTCATGATCTCCATGACCTCCAGCACCGTGTCGTTGAGACCGCACGTCCTGACGTCGCTGGTCATCAAGCGGGACACCGGATGATCCAGTATGTGAGTATCGCCGGCCAGCCCGCGCACCACGTCGCGCTCCGAGACGATACCCACCACCGTTCCGGCGGCGTCGACCACCGGCGCGGCGCCGATCCGGCGCTCCGCCAGGAGGCGCACGAGGGCCGACACGGGCGTCTCGGGCAATACGGTGACCACCTGGCTGCCCTTGCCCTGAAGTAGACTGGCGACACTGGTCGTCATAGGCGCCTCCCTGACATCTCGGGGCCGATCGGTCCCTTGTTTTTCCGATCGTAGCAAACCGGGGGCGCCAAGCCCAGGCGGTACCATCCTGCGTTGCCGTCGCAGGCTTGCGACAAAAGTCGGATCGCCCGCGTTCCCGCCACGCGGCGATGGCACGCGATTCGGCGGGTTGCTATTGTCGTTCCATGATGATGATTCGCGACGGTTTTCTCGGCTCCATCGGCAGGACGCCCCTGATCCGGCTGCAGCGCGCCTCCGAGGCGACCGGCTGCGAGATCCTGGGCAAGGCCGAGTTCCTCAACCCCGGCGGCTCGGTCAAGGACCGCGCGGCGCTCGCCATCATCGAGGATGCCGAGACGCGCGGCCTGATCCGTCCCGGCGGCACGATCGTCGAGGGCACGGCCGGCAATACCGGGATCGGCCTGGCGCTGGTCGGCAACGCCCGCGGCTACAAGACCGTCATCGTGATGCCCGAAACGCAGAGCCAGGAGAAGCAGGACTTCATCCGGCTGATCGGCGCCGAGCTCCGCTTGGTGAAGGCGGCACCCTACAAGGACCCGGGCAACTACGTGCGCGTCTCCGAGCGGCTCGCCGCCGAGCTTGCCGAGACGCTGCCCAATGGCGCCATCTGGGCCAACCAGTTCGACAACACCGCCAACCGCGACGGCCATCGGCGCTGGACCGGGCCGGAGATCTGGGAAGAGACCGGCGGCAAGGTCGACGGATTCACCTGCTCTTGCGGCACCGGCGGCACGCTGGCCGGCGTCGCCTTCGCGCTCAAGGAGCGGAATCCCGAGGTGCGGATCATGCTGGCAGATCCCGGCGGGTCTGCGTTCTACAGCTGGTTCACGCGGGGCGAGCTCGCGATGGAAGGCAACTCGATCACCGAGGGGATCGGCAACAGCCGCATCACCAGGAACCTCGAAGGCGCGCCGATCGACGGCGCCTACCGCATCACCGACGAGGAGGCCCTGCCGATCATCTTCGACATGGTCGAGCACGAGGGCCTGGTGCTGGGCGGCTCGACCGGCATCAACGTCGCCGGCGCGATCCGGCTTGCCCGCGAGCTCGGGCCGGGGCACACCATCGTCACCATCCTCGCGGATGGCGGAGCGCGCTATCAGTCGAAGCTGTTCAATCCGGAGTTCCTGAAGGCGAAGAACCTGCCGGCGCCACGCTGGCTCGGCTAAGCGGGGGGATGAGATGGCCCACAGGGCGCACAGACTGCAGATCGTGACCTTCGGCCACGTCGACGTGCAGACAGAGGAGGGCGAGGTGATCGGCGTCGTGCTCCACGCAGCGGATGACGACGGGCCGGTCGAGTGGCAGCTGCTTCCCGAAGCCGCCCGCGCCTTCATGAAGGCGGTCGGCGTCTACGCCCGATTTGACCCGCCGGAAATGTGACGCCTCTCGCGCTCTGATTCAAATATTCAGAGCCGCTTCGGGCACCCGCGGCCCTGCGGGCCTCAGGCCGATGAACAGCACCATGATCGACGCGCCGAGACAAAGCGCGCCCGACAGCATGAAGGCCGGCAGGTAGGATCCGACATCCGTCCGGATCAGCCCGGCCACGCCTGCCGCGGCGGCAGCGCCCAGCTGGTGGGACGCGGTGATCCAGCCGTACATGACGCCGCCGCGCGCCGGACCGAAGGCGTTCGCGGCGAGCCGGACCGTCGGCGGCACGGTCGCGATCCAGTCGAGCCCGTAGAACACGGCGAAGAGGCCGAGCCCGTAGACCGACAGGTCGAAGGCGAAGGGCAGGAACAGCAGCGACAGGCCCCGGAGCCCGTAATACCAGGCGAGCAGCACCCGGTTGTCCCAGCGGTCGCTGAGCCAGCCCGACAGCG
>DATGFU010000276.1:0-2819 GCA_035308865.1 Allostellaceae bacterium
CATCGAGCATGCCGAAATAGGCGGTGAGCCCGGTCATCCCCAGCACACTCATGAAGGCATCGAGCGGCAACCCGGAATTCGCGGGGATCGGGCGGCTGCCTCGGGCGCTGCTGATGGTGTGGCTGGCCCACTCGCCGGCCGCCGGTGCGACGAGGTCGCCAATCTTGAACCGGGGCGAAGTCGTCGCCTCCACCACGCCGGCCGTGCCGCCCCGCATCACCTCTCCGAGCTGTACGGGCGGCAGGTACTGCTCGATATCGCTCATCCACAACCGGTTGGTCGGATCGAGCGATAGATAGATATTCCGCACCAAGATTTCGTCATTTCCCAGTGTCCGCAGCGGCATCTCCCGGTATTCGAAGTCATCTTCAGTGACATCACCGGACGGTCGACTGTTCAGGATCCAACATTTTCTCCGAATTGCGGACATTCAATCTGTACCGCTCATACGGTATTGGGTAGGGTGGACGATATAGGAGGGAGTTCCGACGTGCTGAAGACACAGTCCGAAATACGCGGGGCCGCGGCGGTGATCGCTTTCGAGAACCCGCCACAGGGATTCATGACCCATCGGGGAGCAGCCGAGCTTCTGCGTCTGGCGACCGAAGCCGTTTCCGATCCGGCGGTTCGGGCCCTCATCCTGACTGGATCGCAGCCCGGCGTATTTGTCCGGCACTATGACATCGCCAGCATCGCCCGCGGCGCCGAAGCGCTGAAGACCGGCAAGGCCACGATTGAGGATTTCGCGCGGTTTCCGTTCACCGAGCTGACCGATCTGTGCGCGAGCGCGGACAAGCCGGTCATCGCGGCGATCAACGGCGTGTGCATGGGCGGCGGGTTCGAATTGGCACTGGCCTGCGACATCCGGATCGCCGGCGCGTCGGTTACGCAAATTGGCCTGCCGGAGATCCTTGCGGACATCTTTCCGGGCGGCGGCGGCACGCAGCGCCTGCCGCGCCTGATCGGCGAAGCGCGGGCGCTCGACTTCGTCCTGCGCGGCCGCGTCGTCGATGCCGCCACGGCCCTCTCGCTGGGTCTCGTCCATGAAATTGCCGCCGATCCGCTGGAGGCGGCTGTTGCCCTGGCCGCGACGCTGTCCACGCGGTCTCCACTGGCGCTGAGCACGATCAAGCATCTCGTCCGAGCCGCGGCCGATCGCCCGATCGCCGATGGCCTCGGGGAAGAGCGCAGCGCATTCGCCCGCCTGCTCCGAGACGATCCGAACCTCGCGACCGATCTCGCCCGATTCGCCGAGGCGGACGGAGATCTGGCCACCCGGTTGCGATAGCCCGCACGCGCGCTCGATATCCATTGTCATCGACAAGTCGTTCATATTATCTAGTCGATTTAGTCCGGCCCGCGATCGGGAAGCAAGCGGATTTTGTCAGACTCCCTTCCGAATGACCCGGCGGACTAGGAGCCGAAAGGCGCCCTACAGGAGGAATTCCGATGACCAAGGAACAGATCGCCCAGGGCCCTGTCATCGTCACGGGCGGCGGCTCGGGGCTGGGCCGGGCCATCTGCCTGTTGCTCGCGGAAGCCGGCCGGCCGGTGGCGGTGTGGGATTTGAAGGCAGAGTCCGCCCGCCGCACCGCCGACGAGTGCCACGGCGTCCAGGCGATCGGGCTCGGTGTCGATGTCGCCGACCGGGCGGCGGTCGACGCCGCCGCCGCAAGCTCGGAGGCGGCGCTCGGGCCGATCGCCGGGTTGGTGTGCAATGCCGGGCTGACCATCGTCGGCCCGATCGGCATGATCCGGCCGGAGGACTATCGCCGGATGATGTCGGTCAATCTGGACGGCGTCTATCACGCGATCGAGGCGACGTTACCGTCGCTCCGCCGTTTCTCCGGGCCGCGGTCCATCGTGGTCGTCTCATCCACAGAGGCCGTCCGCGGAACCGCCTCCATTCCGGCCTATTGCGCCTCGAAGCATGCCGCGCTGGGCTTCACCCGTTCGGTGGCGCTGGCAGTGGCTCCCGAAGGCATCCGGGCGAACGTAGTCTGCCCTGGCACCATGGCGACGCCGATGCTGGAGGAGCAGATTGCGAATGCCGCCGCCCAAGGCATGAGCTCGAGCCATCTGCACGCTGCGATGATGTCGATGGTCCCGCTCGGCCGCATCGCCGAGCCGGCGGAGGTGGGCCGCGTCGTGCGCTTCCTGCTGTCGGATGAAGCCAGCTACGTTACGGGCGCCACGATCGTGGTCGATGGCGGCATGACCACGGGATCGTTCCAGCTGCAAAGCTATCAAGGCGAGCACTGATGCACGACGTCGCCGGGAAGGTCGCCTTCATCACCGGCGGCGCCAGCGGCATCGGCCTCGGCATGGCGGAGGCCTTCGGCGTCGCCGGATTGCGGATCGTGATCGCCGACATCGATCCCGCTTCGCTGTCGTCAGCCGAAACACGGTTGCGGCGGCAGAATGTCGACGTTCATTCGATCAGGCTGGACGTGGCCGATCGCCCCGCCTGGGCTGACGCCGTGGAAGAGGCGGAACGTCGGTTCGGCCCCGTCCAGGTGCTATGCAACAACGCTGGCGTCGGGTCCTACGGTGCCGCGCTCGATTTGAGCCCGGCCGAATGGGATTGGGTCCATACGATCAACGTCGCCGGGACGTTCAACGGCGTTCACGCCTTCGCCAAACGGTTCCGCGATAACGGCCAGGGCGGCCATATCGTCAACACCGCCTCGGTCGCGGGCCTGTTGAGCCTTGGCAAGATCTCCGCCTACGCCGCCGCGAAGCACGCCGTGGTGGGGTACTCGAAAAGTCTCCGGGTCGAGCTCGCCGAATTCGATATCGGCGTCTCGGTCCTCTGCCCG